>DASZML010000280.1:0-5943 GCA_035551875.1 Rhizomicrobium sp. | reverse complement strand
CAGATCCTGACCGATGTCATGTTCATCAATCGTGGGCGCATCGTCCTCAACAGCCCGATGGAAAGCTTCGAAACACGATTTGTCGAACTTACGCCAAAGCCGGAAAATCTCGCGGCAGCGCGCGCTTTGAAACCCCTGCGTGAGCGTCAGGCACCCTTGGGCGGCAATGTCCTGCTTTTCGACAATGTCGAGCGCGAACGTCTCGCAAACCTCGGCGAAACCCGCACACCCTCTATCGCCGACGTGTTTGTCGCGATGATGAGCGAGCAAGGAGCCCGCGCATGAGTAGCGCAGCAAACACAGTATCGGCCACGCAGCCCGTCAATCATTCGACCCAGCCATTCGCCTGGTCGGTCCGTCGCGAAATCTGGGAACATCGCTCGGTCTGGATCGCGCCGCTCGCGACTGCGGGACTCGTGCTGTTCAGTTTTCTCTTTCGCTTGGCCAAGCTGCCGTTACTCTTGGACAAGGCCAATCATCTGGCACCGATGCCACGCGTTGTCGCAATCGCCGCGCCTTTTGCGATCGCAACGTTCGCGATCATCGTCACGGGAACCATTGTCAGCTTCTTCTTCTGCCTGGGCGCGCTCAACAATGAGCGCCGCGATCGCAGCATCCTGTTCTGGAAGTCGCTCCCCGTCTCGGACACCACGGCAGTTCTCGCGAAAGCCTTTGTGCCGCTCGTACTCGTGCCGTTGATCGTGATCGTAACGGCCGTCGTGACGCAGCTCATCATGCTGCTGGTCGCCACCATCGTATTGACGGCGACGGGCGCGAATGTTTCGCAGATATGGACCGGCTGGCCGCTCGCACAGTTCGAAATGACAATGCTGTATGTGCTCGTCACCGGCGTGCTTTGGTACGCACCAATTTATGGATGGGTGCTGATGATCTCCAGCTGGGCTCGCCGCGTTGCATTTCTTTGGGCCGTTCTGCCTTGGCTTGGCCTCTTCCTGCTCGAGCAGATGGCGTTCGGCACCGATTATGTCGGCTCGTTCATCGACGATCGCATCAATGGCAGCCTCAAGGTGGCGTTCAACCTGCCGAGCGGCAATCATCACGTCAATTTCAATACGATGCCGGTCATCGACCCGCTGCACTTCATGACGCCGGGACATTTCTTCGCATCGCCTAGCCTGTGGCTCGGCTTGATAGCAACGGCGATCTTTATCGCCGCCGCAATCTGGTTCCGCCGCGTGGGCGATCCAGGTTAAGTCTGCAAATCGCGATGCGCCTGTATAAACGGGCAAGTCCGCGAACGACCGCAAACCTTCGTGATCCTGTTCGCCTTAGCGTCCGTGGTGGCTGTCCGAACCTTTCGCTTCGGAGTGATGCACCGGGTTCTTCTCGAGGTGCTTCACCGCGCGCTTGATGTCTTCGACCAGCAGGGAGGCCATATCGCCCGTCACGCCGTGGCGCACCAATATACGTTGCACCACCGTTTCCTGACGGTTGGCGGGCAACGGATAAGATGCGATCTGCCAGCCGCGCATGCGCACGCGCTCGGAAAGATCGTACATATTGAACCCACACTTCTCCGGCGTCTTCAGCTTGTAGCAAACCGCCGGTAGCGCGCCCTGTCCGTCGTACAGCATCTCGATGTGCGGAATTTGCACGAGTTCACGCGCCAGCATCGCCGCGGTGTCGGCGCATGTCTGATGGATGCGCGTGTAACCGTTACGACCGAGACGGAGAAAATTGTAGTATTGCGCGATGATCTCGCCGCCGGGACGGCTGAAGTTCAGGGCGAACGTCGCCATGTTGCCGCCGAGATAATCGACATTGAACACCAGCTCTTCGGGCAGATCGCTCGCTTCACGCCAGATAATCCAGCCGACGCCGAGCGGCGACAAACCATATTTGTGTCCCGATGTGTTGATCGACTTCACACGTGGCAGCCGGAAATCCCACTTAACGTCTTGATGCAGGAACGGCGCGACAAACCCACCGCTTGCGCCATCGACATGCAACGGAATGTCGAGCCCGGTTTTCGCTTGCAGTTCGTCCAGCGCCTTGGCGAATTCTTCCACCGGCTCATAGACGCAAGTGAAGGTCACGCCAAGCGTCGCCACAACGCCGATCGTGTTCTCATCGCAGAACTCGGCTAGCTGGTCCGCCGTCGTACAAACGGCGCCGGGCTTCAGCGGAATCTCGCGCAGCTCCACATCGAAATAGCGCGCAAATTTGTGCCAGCACACCTGCACCGGTCCGCAGATGAGATTCGGTTTGTCGGTGGATTTGCCTGCTGCTGCGCGCTTCTTGCGCCAGTTCCATTTGAGCGCCAGCCCGCCCAGCATCGCCGCTTCGCTCGATCCCGTTGTGGAGCAACCTGCCGTCCCCGCCGCCTGTGGCGCGTCCCAAAGATCAGCGAGGATGTGCACGCAACGGGACTCGATTTCGGCCGTCTGCGGATACTCGTCCTTGTCGATCATGTTCTTGTCGATGTTCTCATCCATCAACCGGCGCACTTCGCTGTCGACCCAGGTGGTGCAGAAGGTAGCGAGGTTCTGGCGCGAATTGCCGTCCAGCAGCAGTTCGTCATGGATCAGATCGTAGGCCTGCTGCGCCGCCAGTCCCTTTTGCGGAATGTGGAATTTCGGGATGTAGTGCTCGAGATCGTCGGCACCGTGGCGCGACTCGATCTTGGCGTGCAGATGCTGATGCTTCACCTGATGAAGGGGCATGCCGATATCTTTCTGATTAGGGGTGTGTCGCCTGCAGAGCGGTCCATCCGCTCCACACGACCTGGATTCCAATGCACATGAGGATGAACGCCGTCAGCCGCATCACGACCGACATGCCGCCATGACCGAGCAATCCGATCAACCGGCCAGCATAGCGATAGCAGAAATAGACCGACACCGAGACAACGAAGAGCCCGGCAACGACAGCGCCGTTGAACATCAGCAGCTGCTGGAAGGTCTCGCCGCTTGGATGCTGCGTCGCAAGTGTGATGGTCACCGCCATGCAGCCGGGCCCGACCGTCATCGGCAAGGTCAGCGGATAAAAACTTTCGGGCATCGCGGCACTATGGTTGCGGGCGGCGGCGTGATCCGGATCGGGATCGGCGTTCAGCAGCTTCCATCCGAGCGTCGCCAGCAGGAAGCCGCCGCCGATGCGCACGATCGGAATGCTGATGCCGAAGAAATCGAGGACGTAAGAGCCGATCAGCAATGAGCCGACCAACAGCAGGAAGCTGTTGACCGCAACCCACAGCGCCAGCCGGTTACGGTCCTTCGGTGTCCGATCATCGGTGAGGCTAAGGAAAATCGGCGCGCCGCCGACAGGATTGACCATCGGAAACAACGCAGCGCAAACGATCAGGAACGTGTCGACGATAAGCCCCATGCGCCGCGACCGTAGCGGCGGTCTACGCCCTGCAGCAAGTCGATAGCTGCGTTCGCTGTGCTGTCTGAAATCAGTGGTTTTGAAAAGGCTGGTGCCGCCTGCGTGACTCGAACACGCGACCCCGTCATTACGAATGACGTGCTCTACCGGCTGAGCTAAGGCGGCCCTGGTGCCCGAAGGCGACGGGGCCGGATACATACTGATCCCGGTCCCCGGCTGCAACCGGGCCAGTCTGTGATATGAGAGCGCCGGTAAACATCGGATTCCCAAGGGCCTTATGCCGTTCCGCATCCCGATCCATCGTGAAGGCTGGCCCTTCATCGCCTTCGCCGTTGTGCTCAATTTTCTGATCTGGCTTTTCTCGCCGGTGGCGGCGCTGATCTTCCTGGCCGTCACCCTCTGGGTCATTGCGTTCTTCCGCGATCCCGAGCGCACGCCGCCGCCCGACGAGCACCTTTTGGTCAGCCCTGCCGACGGGCGCATCCTGCCCATCGTGCAGGCGATTCCGCCCGAGGAACTCGGAATGGGTGTGATTCCCATGACCCGGATCAGCATTTTCATGAATGTTTTCAATGTCCACGTGAACCGGGTGCCCTGCGACGGAACCGTGACGAAGCTTGCATACCGGCCCGGTAAATTCATAAATGCGGCCTTCGACAAGGCGAGCGTGGACAACGAACGCATGTCGATACGGCTCAAAGTGTCCGGGCCGGATGGCGGGGCGGATCGGGACATAGCTTTCGTGCAGATCGCCGGCCTCATCGCGCGCCGGATTGTCTGCGACGTCAAAGAAGGACAGCGCCTATGCCGCGCCGACCGTTTTGGAATCATCCGCTTCGGCAGCAGGCTGGACGTCTATTTGCCAGAGGGCGTGACCGTTTTGGCGCGCGAGGGGCGAACAGTGCGCGCAGGCTCCAGCGTGCTCGCATCGTTCCAAAGCTGATGGCGCGGATTCCGCGCCCCGACCGCGAACGCATCGCGGGTCTTAGCGAAGAAGTCCCCATCACCCGTTTCATTCCGAGCGCGATCACGCTGCTGGGTTTGTGCTCCGGCGCCACTGCGATTCCGTTCGCGATGTATGGCAGCTGGAAATGGGCGATGGCGGCGATCGTTTGCGCCGCAGTTCTCGACACAATGGACGGCTGGGTCGCGCGATTGATCGGCGCGGGCAGCGAGTTCGGCGCGCAACTCGATTCTCTTTCCGATCTCGTCAGCTTCGGCATCGCGCCGAGCGTGCTGGTTTATATGTGGACGCTGGATCACGCGGGCGGCGCGGGCTGGATATTTGTTCTGCTCTATTGCGTTTGCTGCGCCATTCGCCTCGCGCGTTTCAACATCGAGAGTGGCAAGCCCGCGAAACCGGCGGCGTCGCATTTCACCGGATTGCCGACGCCGGCAGCCGCTTGTCTCATTCTTCTGCCGCTGCAGTTTACATTCCAGTTTCAGGATCCAGGATTCCGCAATCCGTTCCTCACTGCAGCGATGATCGCGGTCGTGTCGGCATTGATGGTGAGCCGGATTCCGACGCTGTCTCTGAAGCGTCTCAACATCCCAACGCGCGCGCGACCGATTGCGTTCGGGTTTCTCGCGCTGATCGCCGCCTGCGCGATTTTCTATCCGTGGGCGACACTGACGACGGCGTTGCTGGTCTATCTCGCCACCATTCCTGTCGGCGTGATTCAGTTCGCCGAAGCGCGCCGCAAAGCCGCGCGCCTCATCGCGGAAATGGACGACTAGTTCACAAGCTAGTTTACGCCGCGTCAGTGTTGCGCGCTTGGTGTGAGCGGACCATGCTGACCGCATAACACAACAACGAAACGCCCATGCTCAGCAAAGCCGATGATTATCCGATCCATCAGCTGCCGGAGCCGATAGCAACGGCCGGTACCGATCGCAATTTCTACGACCGCTATTTCTTCAATGGCTATTCGCGGGATGGCAGCGTGTTTTTCGCCGCCGCGCTCGGCGTCTATCCGCATCTCAACATCATGGACGCAGCGTTTTCCGTGATCGAAGATGGCGTGCAACGTAACCTGCATGCCTCGCGTGTCCTGCACATGGAGCGGATGGACACGCATGTCGGACCGATCTCGGTGGAAGTGATTGAGCCTTTGAAGAAATTGCGTGTGCATGTGTCGGACAACGAGCACGGCATCGCGGCCGATCTGACATTCACCGCGCGTGCGAAACCTGTCGAGGAACCGCGCTTCACCTATCGCATCGGCCCGTCCACTTTCATGGACTACACACGGCTGACGCAGAACGGTTCTTATGACGGTTCGATCACGATCAAAGGTAAACGCATCGCGGTCGATTCCAAATGGCTCGGCACGCGCGATCGCTCGTGGGGCGTGCGACCTGTCGGGCAGCAAAATCCGCAACCGATTGCGCCCCCGCGCCTGCCGCAATTCTACTGGATATGGGCGCCGCTGAATTTCGAAGACCGTTTTATGCTCTATCACAACAATGCCGAAGCCAGCGGCAGGCCGTGGAACGAGGCGTCCGTCATCGGCGAAACTGGCGAGCGCGATGCTGTTCATATGGAAAAAGCCGGATCAAAAATTGATTTCAAATCCGGCACGCGTCATGCGATAG
>DASZML010000279.1:0-2125 GCA_035551875.1 Rhizomicrobium sp. | reverse complement strand
ACGCTGCATGTTCGCGGTCTCGATGCGATCGACGGCACGCCGGTTCTGGACATCAAGCCGGTGATGAGAGGCTTCCTCCCCCGCGGCGAGATCCGCGAGCCGGTTTGGGCGGCGGAGCTGATGAAGGGGTATTGGTGAAATCACCTCCCCCTTGTGGGGAGGTCGAAGCACGCAGTGCTTCGGGTGGGGCTTTTTGCTTGCAGCACTTGCCCCCACCCGAAAAATTCTTCGCTGCGCTTGAATTTTATCGGCCTCCCCACGAGGGGGAGGCGATTGTTTCGCCAGTCCATCCGCCAACGCGACCGCAGCGCGCAGCGCGCACAATTCGGTGCGGAGCTTCGCGCGGATCGCGAGCACGTCCCGGCAACGGCGGCCATCGCGCACGGCGTTGCGATTGCCCGGCTGCCCGCCGCGCTTGCGTTTGGGCCCTGGTTCATCGGGCTTTCTCAACATCTTGTGGTTCTCAAAGTCCGGCACCATTCGTTTGTCGGTTTTCAGACCCCCTCCCCCTGCCGCACGACCCTTTCCACGATCACGCGATGACAGGTTTCGGAGACAGCGCCGCCTTGGCCGCGCAACTGGCCGACAATCTTGCCGACATTCGCGCCCGCGCCGAGCAGCGACGTGACGCCTTTCATGAATTCGCTGCAGACCGCGAGCGAACAATCTTCCTCGACAAGCTGGCGCGCGACGCTTTCGACCATCGCCGCGCTCGATGCGAGCTGACGTTCGAGCAATTGGGTGACATCGCCTTGCGGCAAAACGAAAGGCAGCGGCGACTTGGTGGATTGGCTGGCATCGCGTTGCCGTTGCGCGTCCTCGACGCGCGCCTGGACGAGATCGGTGAGACGCTGAATGGCGGTTGTGCTGGCAATGTCGATTTTGCCGTCGTCATCATCGTTATCCGCAAACCGATCGCTCGACGGATTTTCGGCTTCGGCTTTGGCCTGCTCTTCCGCCTTTTCGCGCCGATACGCTTCGCCAACGGCCTTGGTTCTTTGAATCACCCAATCGAACGCCGCCTGCCCTTGAAGCTGGCGGTTGTCCTTGTTCGTCATCTCCTGAATCTCGCGATACGTCTTTCCCGCGAAATCTGCGGAATAGTCTTCGGGCATGCGCCGAGAGTAGCTATATTCTTCCGCGTTTTCAGATACTTCGGCAGCGGCGCCGGTGTCGTTCGTGTTCATGGGTTCTCCTTCTTGACACGGAGAACATAATAGGAACATATCAGTCCTGTGTCAAGGACAATATTCTTGCGCTCATCTTCTCAACAGAAGAAAAAAATGTCGTGAGCTACGGATAAAACCAGTTCTGGATTGCATTGGCATGCTCACGCAGCGCTGCCGAAGACGAGGACCATCCGTCAAGCAACGCGCCGTATCTGCAAACGTGAAAGCGCACGCCAGCCCCGGAAATGCGCTCAGCAAATTGCTCAATCTCAACTCGGTGCTGTGTATGCAGCGAGGTGTCTATCCGTTTTCCGTTCGGCCATCGGTCGGGCTCTGAATAGAGATAGATCAAAACTGGTCTCTTGCCTTTGGCGGAACCGTCGCGGTGAACCTGCGTGTGCAGACCGAACGCATGCTTGATGAGTTGCGGCGCATCGAGGCGCGCGAACGATGTTCGCCCTTCGTGAAGATCGTCGCGCAAACGCGCGAACGGCGCGAGGCCTTCGTCCCATTCATGCCAATACGTCTTGCTCCACGGCTTGGCTTTCTTCGGCGAGCGAAACGGCTCATAGCGCTTGGACTCGACGCCGATCAGCGATGTGTCCGTTTCGATCAACACGTCAAGCCACGGATGCATTCCGCGAGTCCATGGAAAACGGACCTCGGCTTCGAGCGTGACGCTTTCCGGTTTCCATATGTCTGCCCATCTCGGAAGCGCAGGCAAATTCTGCGGGCGTTCCAGAAAATAGCCGAAAGCGTTCGCTGCCAGTGCGGACGACGATTCCGGATTCGCGAACTTGCCCGTCTTGATCTCGTTTCCGGGCGCCGCCGCATAGGCAGCTTCGATAAGACCGGCGGGAAGACCCGGCAAGAATAGGCGATCGGTCATATTTCTTCTTATAGTTCAAATCTAAGATTCGATAGCCATGACGGCCCCGGAGAAAAGAACATCGTCG
>DASZML010000278.1:0-9084 GCA_035551875.1 Rhizomicrobium sp. | reverse complement strand
GTCTGCTCCAATTCTTTCCGCTCCGACGATTGGGAGAACAATGCGGTCGGGTTGCTGCATGAAGAGATGCGCCGCGCCGGTTCGCTTATCATGCGCGCGGCGGACGAACATCGCTTGCCGGCGGGCGGCGCGCTCGCGGTCGATCGGCATGGCTTTTCGGATGCGATCACGCGGACGCTGAACGAGCATCCGAATATCGAGATCGCGCGAGAAGAGATCGCAGGCTTGCCGCCGGAAGACTGGAAGAGCGTCATCATCGCGACGGGACCGCTGACATCGCCGTCGTTGGCGGAAGCCGTTCGGGCATTGAGCGGCGAAGATTCGCTGTCGTTCTTCGATGCCATCGCGCCGATCGTTCACAAAGAGTCGATCAACTTCGATATCTGCTGGATGCAATCGCGCTACGATAAGGGCGATGGCGCCGATTACATCAACTGTCCCATGGATGAAGCGCAGTATCGCGCCTTTGTTGCGGCGCTCATCGACGGTGAGAAATCCGAATTCAAGGAATGGGAGAAGTCGACTCCTTATTTCGAAGGCTGCCTGCCCATCGAAGTGATGGCCTCGCGCGGCGAAGAAACCTTGCGCTTCGGGCCGATGAAGCCGGTTGGACTGTGCGACGTGCGCACCGGCAAGCGGTCTTATGCCGTCGTGCAGCTTCGGCAAGACAACGCGCTTGGCACCTTGTGGAACATGGTCGGCTTCCAAACGAAGCTGAAGCATGGCGCGCAGACGCAAGTGTTCCGCATGATCCCCGGTTTGGAGAACGCACAGTTCGCACGGCTTGGCGGGCTGCATCGCAACACCTTCATCAATTCGCCGAAGCTGCTCGATGCGACGCTGCGGATGAAAGCGCGACCTTCGTTGCGCTTCGCGGGGCAGGTGACGGGCGTTGAAGGTTATGTCGAAAGCGCCGCCATCGGCTTGCTCGCGGGACGCTTTGCATCGGCGGAATTGCGCGGCGAAAGCATCGCGCCACCGCCCGCAACGACCGCGTTCGGCGCGCTGCTTGCGCACATCACCGGCGGCGCGGATGCGAAGACGTTTCAGCCGATGAATGTGAACTTCGGATTGTTTCCCGAACTCGAAGGTGCGCGCGGCAAGGATCGCAAGAAAGCGATGAGCCACCGCGCCATTGCGGATCTCGAGGCGTGGCTTGGCGGCAAACGTGAAGCGGCGGAGTAATCAGCCCCAGACTTGTGGCTTGGCGCTCGCCCACGGCTGCCACGGACGTGCTTCTTCGATCTGCGCGGCGAGGCGATAAAGTGTCGCTTCGTCGGAGTAGCGGCCGGTGAACATCATGCCGATCGGAAGATTGTCGTTTGTCTTTCCCATCGGCAGCGAGAGCGACGGTTGGCCCGTGATGTTGAACGGCGGTGTGTAGCCGAACACGAACGACTGCCGGCGGTTGAACTCTTTCGGATCGAGGTTCACGGGATCGAGGTGACCTATCTCCGGCGGCGGCGCCAAAGTGACGGGATTGAGCATCACGTCGAAGTCGCGCCACAACGCAAGGATCTGCCGCGAGATCAGCCGCATGTCCTGCAGGCCGGTCGCGACCTGTGCTCCGGTGAGTTTCCGGGCGCTCTTCCAGCTCACCAGCGCCAGAGTTTCAAGATCTTCCGGCGTTGGTTCGCCGAGCTTTGCGATCAACTCTTCCATGCTGGCCGCCATCATGCCGCCGGACACCATGCCCTGCGCGCGATACAGCCTGCGCCAGTCGATCGGCATCTTCGGCATATCGATGATGGTGTGTCCGAGTTCACGAAGCAGCGTCACGGTATCGTCGAAGACTTTCTGGACGTCGGGTGTCGGTTCGATACCGCGGGGCACTTCCGTAGAGATCGCAATGCGCAGCTTGCCCGGTGCGGTCTTGAGTTCGTCGAGATATGGCCGTGCTTTGGGCGGCGGCGCGTAGGGCGCGTCGTCTTCCGGCTGTCCCGTCCAGTCGAGCATCGCAGCAGAGTCGCGAACGCTGCGGGTGAGAACATGATCGCAGATCAGTCCATGCGCGCGGCCGCGATCGTCTGGCCCGCCGGGATTGCGAAATTGCGTAGGCTTCATACCGACAAGTCCGCACTGCGCGGCCGGAATGCGTATTGAGCCGAGACCATCGGAACCATGCGCCATCGGCACCATGCCGCTCGATACCGCAGCGGCCGCACCACCGGACGATCCGCCGGACGAGTGATTGGGATTCCAAGGATTGCGGCAGATGCCGAGATGGCGGCCTTCGGTCGTTCCCGGAATGCCGAACTCCGGCGTGTTGGTCTTGCCGAACAGAACGACGCCGGCCGCGCGGTAACGCTTGGTGAGTTCGGCGTCGTGATCGGTGACGTTGTTGCGCAGGTAGTGCGAACCGTTCGTCATCGGCCACCCGGCGACGGCCATGCTGATGTCCTTTATCAGAAACGGGATGCCCTTGAATGGCCCATCGGGCAGTTTGCCCTGCGCGGTCTTCTTGGCCTCGTCATAGGCTTTGTAGACGACAGCGTTCACTTTCGGATTGTGGCGCTCGACGCGGGCGATCGCTTCATCGAGCAACTCGACGGGCGAAACGTCCTTGCGGCGGACAAGATGCGCCAGACCGGTTGCGTCGTGTTGATCGTATTCCGCGAAGGCCATCAGAGTTTTCCTTTTCAGCCCGCGAGAGCGGGGCGCTTGTCGAACCAGGGCTGCGCTAGTTCGATCTGTGCCGCGAGTTGCAGAAGCGTTGTTTCATCGCCGCTGCGCGCGACAAATTGCACACCAATCGGAAGGTTCGCGGCATTCCAATGGAGCGGCAGATTGATCGCCGGTTGTCCGGTTCCGTTCTGCATCGCGGTGAATGGGACATAATCCAGGATCGGAGCGAAAGCTTCTTCGGTGTTGGTCTCGTTCACGTCAACTACGCCGAGCTTGAGCGGCGGCTTTGCCAAAGTCGGTGTTAGCCAAAGATCGTATGTCTCATGGAATTTGGCAGCACTGCGGGCAACGCGAAATAAAACCTGCTGCGCCCAGATCTGATGAACGGCCGTGAGGTTCTTTCCGCTTTCGTACAAGCCCATTGTCAGACCTTCGAGCGTGTCGAGTGAGGGCGTTGTGCCAGTAATGCGCGAAAGAAATTCGATGCCGTAAGCCGCGTTAGATGCCCAAAGCGTCATGAACGCCATTGTCAATTCTTCCGAATTGACTTGTGGCATAGCATCAACGACTTGGTGGCCCAGCTGTGCGCAAAGCTTTGCGGCTTTCTCAATGGCTTCCGTCACATCTGAATGGTATGGCGCACCACCAAATGTGGTTCGCGCCATGGCAATTTTCAGTCTGCGCGGTTTCTGCCTGATAGCTTCGCGATAGGAGTTTGCCGGGGGCAACGCAAAGTAAGGATCGCCATAGTCTGGCGGACATGCGAGATCGAGCATCGCAGCGGAATCGCGAACAGTCCGCGTCACGCAATTGTCCACGCTCAAGCCGCTCGTCGAATCCGATGCGTCCGGACCTTGTGTGATCCTCCCGCGCGATACTTTCAAACCGATCAATCCGCAGTTCGAAGCCGGAATGCGGATTGATCCGCCACCGTCGGTCGCATGCGCCAAGGGGACGATGCCGGCCGCCACTGCCGCAGCTGAACCACCCGAAGATCCGCCTGGCGTATAGTCGAGATTCCAAGGGTTGTGAGCTGCGCCGTAGAGAAGGGATTCCGTCGTCGGCAAAATCCCGAACTCCGGCACGTTGGTTTTGCCGAGAGGAACGATGCCGTTTGCACGATAGCGTGCGACCAATGTGGAGTCGTGATCGGCAGGTACTGCCGGTGTCATACGCGAGCCGGAGCGCGTGGGCATGCCGGTCGCACCGGCGCGCATGTCTTTTAACAATGTCGGTACGCCCCTAAACGGACCTTCGGCTGGCCCGTTCTTCGCGGCATCGCGCGCCCGTTCAAAATCTTTATAGACAATCGCGTTTAGCGCGGGATTCAACTTCTCCGCGCGCGCGATGGCTTCGTCGATGATCTCGAGCGGCGTGATTTTCTTCTGTGCGACGAGTTCGGCCAAGCCCAGCCCGTCGTACTTTGCGTATTCGGTAAACGACATTTCCCAGACCCTTTTGCAGCGACCTTAACCACGCTCCGAGAAGCTGTCACGGTGCCTACATAGGCCCAGTCTAGGATGGAAGCATGTACCCATCGACCGCCTACGAACACGGTTCGATCTGGTGCGCCGGGGGCAAGCCGCTATAGTCGGCCCATCGTGGGGTGAAGAATGCGTAAGGTACCTGTCGGCGCGACTATTGCGCATGGTTATGGATTTCTCGCCCGCCGGGCGCTGACAATTCTGGGTCTAAGTTGGCTTCCCGCGATCTTCTACGCAGCAGCAGCGGGGTTCTGGATCGAGAAGCTCAGTTCGGCGCTGCTGCTGGCTCCGCACAATGGCTCGATCAATGACTTCCAGTTGGGCGACGTTGCCGGATTTGCAGTGGTCACAGCGTTGACGAGTGCGATTCTGGGTGTGGCATTGACGCACGATGCTGCTGAACGCTCTAGCCGCGGCGTTGCGGCGTATTTCGTAATAGCCATCCGGGAACGGAAGCTTTTTGTCGCGCGATTGGAAGCATATGCGCTGAGTCTGATTGCCGCTCTCATCGCGGCAATCGTTGTGCGTGCGGGCGTTCCGCTGTTGATGTCGGCCATCGGCCAACGCATGTGGCTGGGTGTGCCTGCCGAGACCTACGCGGTCGTTTGCCTGTGTCTGATCGGGTTCTTCGCGCTGGCAACGGTCGGGGTGCGGTTCGATTTCTTCTCAGGCCCCCAAATTGTTGCGGAGGAACACGCGAAGTTATCGCGCAATTGGACTTTGAGCCGCGGAAATTTCTGGCGGTTGCTGATCGTCGAACTCTTCCTATTGGCTCCGTTCCTGATTGCGCTTGCGGTGGGTGCTTGGGCGATAGGTCAATCAGGATTCAGAGGTGCCGTTTTCTCATTCGCGCACGATCCATCTCGGCTATATCAGTGGGTAGCGGACAATGCTGCCGGAGTTGCGGTGGCATTTTCCGTCGGAATAGTTGTGCTGAATGCTCTGTTTGCCGGCGCGTCGGCTGCGGCCTATAGCGTCATCCAATCTCTAGAACAGGACGCGCCCGAAGAAGCCGCGCCATATTTTGCGGAGTCGGATCGGGCTTTCGCGGACTACCGGCCGCGCGCTGAAACGACGAGGGCGGTGGAACGGCGTTACGAGCCAGAAGCCTCTACCTCAGAAACTTGGACTCCAGAGAATCCGCTTCCCATGCCGCAGTTTCCTCTGGCTTCGTCAGAGGTGGCACGGGAAGAGTACGTTTCCGACGAACCGCGCGTATCGGAATTCGATCAGGCACCGGCTGTTCCCAGCGAAGAGCCCGAACAGCATTTCGTCTCGGACAATCCCGTTGCGGACGATGTCCATAGCGGTGTTGTGCCCGAACCAGAAGCAGACGTGGAGCCGATCCAAACGTTGCTGAGCCAAGCGGATGTCGCAGAGGCTCAAGTCGCCGCTCCCGCAACGGTTCCGATTGAAGCGCACGAACCTGCACCCCAAATCACTCCACCCAAGAGGGCCGAAGCGGTTACGCTTGCGGAACGCCTTCAGGCGGCTGCAGCGCTAGAATTTACTCCGCCGCCTGCTTCCGCCGATGCGATGGAATCTTCTCGGCAGAGTGTCCCTTCAGAAGCGGTTTGAGGTACTGGCCGGTATAGGAGCGAGCAACCTTCGCCACATCTTCCGGCGTTCCTGTCGCCACGATCTCGCCGCCGCCATCGCCGCCTTCCGGACCCAGATCCACGATCCAGTCCGCGGTTTTGATGACCTCGAGATTGTGCTCGATCACGACGACGGTGTTTCCGTTCTCCACCAGCTCATGCAGCACTTCCAACAGCTTCTTCACATCATGGAAGTGAAGCCCCGTCGTCGGCTCGTCGAGAATGTAGAGCGTGCGGCCGGTCGCGCGGCGCGATAGTTCTTTCGACAGCTTCACGCGCTGGGCTTCGCCACCGGAGAGCGTTGTGGCTTGCTGGCCCACCGAGATGTAGCCAAGGCCAACGCGCTTCAGCGTTTCGAGCTTTTCTGAGATCGACGGCACGGCCTTGAACAACTCCGCGCCGGCTTCGATCGTCATGTCGAGAACGTCGGCAATGGAATTGTCGCGGAATTTCACGTCCAGCGTTTCGCGGTTGTAGCGTTTGCCTTTGCAGACGTCGCACTGGACGTACACATCGGGAAGAAAATGCATCTCGATCTGGATGACACCGTCGCCCTGACAAGCCTCGCAGCGTCCGCCTTTCACGTTGAAGGAGAAACGGCCCGGCTGATAACCGCGCGCTTTGGATTCCGGTAATTCCGCAAACCAGTCGCGAATGGGCGTGAAGGCACCGGTATAGGTCGCCGGATTCGAACGCGGCGTGCGCCCGATGGGCGATTGATCGATGTCGATCACCTTGTCGAGAAATTCCAGGCCCTCGATCTTGTCATGCGCCGCCGGATGCTCGCGCGCCTGCGTGAGCTTGCGTGCTGCTGCTTTGTAAAGCGTCTCAATAGTGAGCGTGGATTTGCCGCCACCGGACACACCGGTCACGCAGGTGAGCGTGCCGAGCGGAATTTCCATCGTGATGTTCTTGAGATTGTTGCCCTTCGCGCCGACGACCTTCAGCCAGCGATTGTTCGCAGCTTTGCGACGCTGTTTTGGAATCGGAATCTGTTCGACACCTGTGAGGTATCTGCCTGTCAGACTCTTCGGATTGGCCATCACCTGCGCAGGCGTGCCTTCGGCAATTATGTGCCCGCCATGCACGCCGGCGCCCGGACCCATATCGATGACATGATCGGCGCTGCGAATGGCTTCTTCATCGTGCTCGACGACGAGCACGGTGTTTCCCATGTCGCGCAAGCCTTCGAGCGACTCCAGCAGTTTCGCGTTGTCGCGCTGGTGCAAGCCGATGGAGGGTTCGTCCAGCACATACAACACACCCGTCAGGCCGGAGCCGATCTGCGACGCCAAACGAATACGTTGGCTCTCACCACCCGACAGCGTTCCCGAATTTCGGCTCAACGTCAGATAATCGAGCCCGACATTGTTCAGGAACTTCAACCGCGCGCGAATTTCCTTCAAGATGCGCGCCGCGATCTCGTTCTGTTGCTTGTTCAGCTTCTTGTCGATGTCGCGAAACCATTCATCGGAAACGCGGATGGATTTCTCGCACACCTGACCGACATGCAGGCCGCCAATCTTCACGGCCAGCGCTTCCGGCTTCAGGCGATAGCCTTTACACACGTCGCACGGCGACGTGTCCTGAAAACGCTCCATCTCTTCGCGCACCCATGAGGAGTCGGACTCCTTGTAGCGGCGCTGCATGTTCGGAATGACGCCTTCGAATTCTTTCTTCGTTTCGTACCTGCGAAGGCCGTCGTCATAGATAAACTTTATCTCTTCCTCGCCGGAGCCGTTGAGGATGACATCGCGCGCCTTCTTCGGCAGGTCCTCCCACGGTTCGTTGAGCGAGAATTTGTAATGCCGTCCAAGCGCTTCGAGCGTCTGCAGATAATAAGGCGACGACGATTTCGACCACGGCGCAATCGCGCCTTTGCGAAGCGTCAGCGAACTATCGGGTACCACAAGTGCCGGATCGAAATAGAGCTGCGTGCCGAGACCATCGCAGGCAGGGCAGGCGCCATGCGGGTTGTTGAACGAGAACAGGCGCGGCTCGATCTCCGGGATGGTGAAGCCGGAAACCGGACAAGCGAATTTCGACGACATCATCAGCTGCTTCGCCGATCCGTCTTTTTCTTTCTCGTCCGCGAACTCCGCGATCACGAGACCGTCCGAAATCCCGAGCGCGGTCTCGATGGAGTCCGGCAAGCGGTTGCCGAGATCCTTCTTCACCGCGATACGATCGACCACGACTTCGATGTCGTGCTTCAGCTTCTTATCGAGCGCGGGAACGTTCGCGATCTCGTAGTACTTGCCGTCTACTTTGACGCGCTGAAAACCTTTCTTCTGAAGTTCGGCAAATTCCTTGCGATATTCACCTTTGCGGCCGCGCACCATCGGCGCGAGCAGATAAAGCCGTGTGCCTTCTGGCAGTGCGAGAATACGGTCCGCCATCTGGCTAACCGTCTGGCTTTCGATGGGAAGTCCCGTCGCGGGCGAATAGGGAACACCAACGCGCGCAAACAAAAGGCGTAGATAATCGTAAATTTCGGTGACGGTGCCGACGGTCGAACGCGGGTTGCGCGAGGTCGTCTTCTGTTCGATGGAGATGGCCGGCGATAGGCCTTCGATATGATCCACATCGGGCTTCTGCATCAATTCCAAAAACTGGCGCGCATAGGCCGACAGCGACTCCACATAGCGGCGCTGGCCTTCGGCATAGATCGTATCGAAGGCGAGAGAGGACTTGCCCGAGCCTGACAATCCGGTCAGCACCGTCAGCGTGTCGCGCGGTATTTCGACATCCACATTCTTTAGATTGTGTTCGCGCGCGCCGCGTATGGAAATGTTCTTCAGCATGGCTTTCCGTGAAGTGAAACGCGCACTGTGGCGGCTCCATATGGGTGGGGCAATCGCAGGGGCGTCATAGAGGGATTGAGTTCCGGGGATCCGGTCCGATCTCCCAATTGGCTGATATGGATCGCGCGTCTCCACTTTCAACCTTTGATCCCATTGCATTATTTGATACGATTTCGATCAAGCTGCTGTTTTCCCTCAATAATTTCCTTCAGGTTGAACCCGATTTTTGCCTCATGTTTTTGACAAACCACATCTTGTGCCGGGAACGTCTTGGACCACCGGGACTTGAACTCTGCTTTTGAAATACCCCCCCCTCCGGCCCCCCATTTCCATTCCCTTTTCCATCACCTTTCTTTCCTGTCCGGAGCTCCGGCAAATCGTCGTTCCGTCTGGAACAAAATAGGAACAAACTCTCCGGATGTCAAGTCTTTCGCGGTCGGAGCGGATCGGTGAGCCCCACCCGAATTAGCTGGGGATTGACTCGCCAAATGTCAGAACATAATAGCAACAAATAAAAGCGGCAATAGCGGCTGGCGCTCACCCGGAATAGGGTCCGGCTCTTCGGTTGCGGAA
>DASZML010000277.1:0-2426 GCA_035551875.1 Rhizomicrobium sp. | reverse complement strand
TATACAACTCTGTTTATTGTGCTTGGGATTGCGCTCGCTGTCGTAATCGCGGCTTCTTATTTTACGCATCACCTCGCGCTATCGCCGATCAGCTTGTTGCTACTTTTTCTCCTTGTTGGGATACCACTAGGCGCATTTATGCGATTTTTTCCGATGCAACTCATGGCGGATTCGATGCCGCAGGAGATGAAGGCGGAAATCGTTGCATATCGGCGTGCAAATAATCAGTCACCGTTGGCTATCTGGGTCGCCCTTGGATCGTTGATAGCTTCACATGGCGTTCTTGCATTCATTGCCATTGTCGATCCTGTATTTGATTCAACTGCCTTCAATCTTCTGATGCTGGCGTGGCTTGGATTGTTTATTTTTGGTTATACGGGGCTTATCTACACTTCACGCTGGATGCAGACACATGGTCTTCTGCTCGCAATTATTGGGGCAATTCTCGTTTTGGGCGGTCTCGCTGCTTTGTTTGCCATGTTTCGTGCAGGGTTTCAGTCGAGCGATTTGTTTGCGGTTGCCGCTGTCCTTTCCGTTCAGGGCGTCCCAATGATGATCTCACCTTTACTAATCAGCTTCGGTCGGTCTTCGGGGCTGATCGATTGATGGCATCTCGAATTATTCTTGGTTCTTCCTAAACGGGCCATGCTCCGCAAGCGCTTCGATGTTCTCGGCGACGGCGGCGCGTTCTTGTTTGAGATAATCGCCGACGGCGCGGCGCAAACCGGAATGGGCGATGTAATGCGCGGAGTAGGTTGGCACCGGCATGTAGCCGCGCAGCAGTTTATGCTCACCTTGCGCGCCGGCTTCGACCTTCGCGAGCTTGTGCGCGATCGCGTAGTCGATTGCCTGGTAGTAGCAGGTTTCGAAATGGAGGAACGGGATATACTCGGTGCAGCCCCAGTTGCGTCCGAAGAGAATGCCGCCACCCGCAAAGTTCAGCGCGCTCGCAATGTATCGCCCCGCGCGTTTGGCGAGGATGAGAACGATCTGCGCGCCCATGCTGGCGCCGATGCGACTGAAGAATTCGCGTGTGAGGTAAGGCCGCCCCCATTTGCGGCCGCCGGTGTCTATATAGAATTCGAAAAAGGTGTCCCAATGTGCCTCGGTTATTTCCGAACCGGTTAGCCAATCGAACGAAACGCCTTCCGCCAACACCGCGGCGCGTTCCTTGCGAAGGTTTTTCCGCTTGGACGATGAGAGTCGACTCAGAAAATCGTCGAACGAGGAATAGTTCTCGTTCACCCAATGAAATTGTTGATCGTTGCGCTGGAGATAGCCGAGCGATCCGGCCGCTTTCCATTCGTCTTCGCTGAGAAAAGTGATGTGCAGTGACGACGCATCGAATTCTTTGACGGCCGCTGCGCCCGCCGCGAACAACGCATTGCGCGTTTCTTCCAGCGGCGCATCTCGCGCCACCAGCAATCTGTGCCCCGTGACGGGCGTGAAAGGAACACTGGCTTGCAGCTTTGGATAATACTCGCCGCCGGCCCGCTGAAACGCGTCCGCCCAGCCATAATCGAAGACATATTCCCCCTGACTGTGCGACTTCAGATACATTGGCAAAAGGCCGATGATCTTGTCGCCATTTTCTATGACGAGGTGACACGGCTGCCAGCCCGTGCGCCGCGTCGCCGAACCGCTTTGCTCACATGCCGCAAAGAATTCGTAGCGCGTGAAGGGATGCGGATCGGGTGTGCCATCTGGATTCGCGCAGGCGTTCCACGCATTTGCGCCGATTTCCGACGCCGCGCCTGCAATCCGCGCGATGATTTTGCTGTCGCTCACGCCAGCTCGAAAATCGCCTCGACTTCGCAGGCGACATTGCGGGGAAGCGATCCGGCACCCACGGAGGCCCGGGCGTGCTTACCGGCATCGCCGAGCACTTCGACGAACAGATCGCTTGCGCCGTTCGCCACTTCGGGGTGTTGCGTAAATCCGGGAATGGCATTCACGAACGCGGTGACTTTCACGCAACGTTTCACTTTGTCGAGATCGCCGTCACACGCCGTTTTGACTTGCGCCAGGACATTGATGGCGCAGAGCCGCGCCGCGGCCTTGCCGTCTTCGAGCGAGATGTCCTTGCCGAGGATGCCGATATATTTGATGCCTTCAGGCGCGACCGTGATCTGGCCGGAGGTGAAAACCATTTTGCCGCTGATGACATAGGGAACATAACTCGCCACCGGCGCGGGCGGCGTGGGCAGCGTGATGCCAAGCTCTGCAAGTTTCGCGTCGATTTTTCCGGCCATTTTGTTCTCCGTTGACGATGCAAGCCTAAGCATTTCGCCATGACACGCAAACAGCTATACAGCCGCATGACCCAATGGCTCGACGCCGATGACCCGTGCCCCGCGCGCGACGGTTATGCAATGCCTGCGGAATGGCAACCGCATGCGCGCACATGGATGTGCTGGCCATGCCGC
>DASZML010000276.1:0-4286 GCA_035551875.1 Rhizomicrobium sp. | reverse complement strand
TTTCCGATAGACCCCATGTCGTGCGGAATCGTTCGCGCGCGGTGCGCGCCAACAGAAGCGCGTAAGGCTCGCTCGCGGAGCGCATGCCTTCGACGCCTTCACGCGGAATATCCATCAGGAGCACGCGCGCCCGCGCCGTATAGACAACCGCGCCGCCATAAAAATACGCGCTTGCACCCGGCACACTCAGCAACGCCGCCGACAACAACCCGCCGCTCGACGATTCCGCGATGGCGATGGTCTCTTTCCGCGCTTTCAATCTTTCGCCGGCGCGTTCGGCGAGTGGCAACAGGTCTTGCATCGCTTGGTCCTTCATGTGCGCGATCGGAATTTCAACAATACTTCGTCATGGCCACCCTTATGGGCCATCCTTTTTCCAGGAACCTATCGGTTCGCGTTAATCGATGGCCGCCCCCGACCATGACAGCATTGATCGGATCGTGTGAATATTTTAGAATAATTCCAAGTCGTAATTTGCGATCCGGCCGAAGCTATGTAACAGCTTGATCCGTATTGGAAATTCGATCCGCCGCAGTTACCCAAGGCGCGGCAATCCGCAAGTTGCGGGATGTGGTTGAAGGACCAATATAAGTGCCAAGAACAAACGCGGGCGGTTAGCGTGGATTACGAAGCATTTTTCGCAGGGCAGCTTGAAGCACTCCGCACCGAAGGCCGCTATCGCGTATTCGCCGATCTGGAACGCCACTCGGGCAATTTCCCCGCCGCCACGCGCTATCACGGCGACAACACCCATCCCGTCACCGTTTGGTGCTCCAACGATTATCTCGGCATGGGGCAGAATAAGGATGTGATCGCGGCGATGCATGCCGCGCTCGACAAATGCGGCGCTGGTGCCGGCGGCACGCGCAACATCGCGGGCACCAACCACTATCACGTGCTGCTCGAGAACGAGCTTGCCGACCTGCACGGCAAGGAAGCCGCCCTGCTCTTCACGTCCGGTTACGTTTCCAACTGGGCCGCGCTGGGCACGCTGGCGGCGAAGCTGCCGAACGCGATCGTGTTCTCCGACACGCACAATCACGCTTCGATGATCGAAGGCATCCGTCACTCCCGCGCGGAATGCATCCAGTTCAAGCACAATGATGCGGAAGACCTGGATGCGAAGATCGCGGCGGCCGATCCGGCGCGCCCCAAGATCATCGCGTTTGAATCGCTTTATTCGATGGACGGCGATATCGCGCCCATCGCGAAGATCTGCGACGTCGCGGATAAATACGGCGCGATGACATATCTCGACGAAGTTCATGCCGTCGGCCTTTATGGCCCGCACGGCGGCGGCATTGCCGAGCGCGATGGCGTCATGGATCGCATCACGCTGATCGAAGGCACACTGGCAAAGGCCTATGGCGTTGTCGGGGGTTACATCACCGGCAGCACGGCGCTGTGCGATTTCATCCGCTCCTATGCGTCCGGCTTCATTTTCACCACCGCGCTGCCGCCGCATGTGGCCGCCGGGGCGCTGACATCCATCCGCCATCTCAAAGAAAGCGATGCCGAGCGCAAAGCGCAGCAGGATCGCGTCTCACGCACGCGCGCCAAGCTGAAGGCCACCGGCATTCCAATGCTCGACAATCCGAGCCACATCATTCCCGTGATGGTGGGCGATGCCAAGAAGTGCAAGATGATCTCGGACTGGCTGCTCGACAATCACGGCATCTACGTTCAGCCGATCAACTATCCGACGGTCGCGCGCGGCACAGAGCGGCTTCGCATCACGCCCTCGCCGCTGCACTCCGACGCGGATATCGAGCGGCTGGTCGCCGCGCTGTCCGAAATCTGGTCGCATTGCGCCTTGGCGCGCACAGCGTCCGCCGCCTAATCCCTTGGACATCGAAGCAGCCAAGACCCAGGCGCGCGCGTGGTTCGAAGGATTGCGCGACCACATCGTTGCCGATTTCGAAAAGCTCGAACGCGAAGCGCCGGATGCGCTTTACCCGGGCGCGGCGGCCAGGTTCGAAAAGACGCCGTGGACACGCGCGCCTGCTGCCGATGGATCGGAGTCCGGCGGCGGCCTGATGGGCATGATGCGCGGGCGGCTGTTCGAGAAAGTCGGCGTGCACACATCGACCGTGCATGGCGCGTTCGCACCGGACTTCGCGAGCCAAGTGAAAGGCGCCGATGCCGATCCGCGCTTCTGGGCCAGCGGCATCAGCGTCATCGCGCACATGAAGAACCCGCGCATTCCCGCTGTGCACATGAACACGCGCATGATCGTGACGACGCAAAGCTGGTTCGGCGGCGGCGCCGATTTGAACCCGACCGTCGACGATCAGCGCACGAAGGATCATCCCGATGCGCGGCAATTTCATGCGGCGGTGAAAGCGGCCTGCGACGCCAGCGATGGCGGTTACTACGACAAGTTCTCGAAATGGGCGGATGAGTATTTCTATCTCCCGCATCGCGACGAGCACCGCGGCGTTGGTGGAATTTTCTACGACCATCTGACTAGTGGCGATTGGGAGAAGGATTTCACCTTCACCAAAGCCGTCGGCGAAGCGTTTCGTTCGATCTATCCCGTGATCGTGCGCAAGCATCTGAACGAGACATGGACCGACGACGAAACCGCGCAGCAAGCCAAATGGCGCGGCCGTTATGTCGAATTCAATCTGCTCTACGACCGCGGCACCACTTTCGGCTTGAAGACCGGCGGCAATGTCGAGAGCATTCTCTCCTCCATGCCGCCGCTGGCGCGCTGGCCGTGATAGGCTCGCAGCGATGACTCACACCATCCGATTGGGTTCGCGCGGATCGCCGCTGGCGCTGGCACAAACGCAGCTCGTGCAGAAGCTGCTCGGCGGCGGCGAGCATCCGATCGAGACGTTCACCACCACCGGCGACCGCATTCAGGATCGCCGCCTGCTCGATGCCGGCGGCAAAGGGCTTTTCACGAAAGAACTCGACGAAGCGCTGCTCGAACGTCGCATCGATGCGGCCGTGCATTCGATGAAGGATCTGCCGACGAAATTGCCGCCGGGAATTATCCTGTGCTGTGTGCCGACACGCGAAGACCCGCGCGACGCTTTCATCTCGCACAAGGCGAAGAACTTGATGGACTTGCCGCAAGGCGCGATCATCGGTACAGCGAGTTTGCGGCGTCAGGCACAAGCGCTGAACCTGCGGCCCGATCTGAAGATCGTGACGTTGCGTGGTTCGGTGCAAACGCGACTCAAGAAACTCGAAGAGGGTTCGGTGGACGCGACTTTCCTTGCGCTCGCCGGATTGAAGCGCCTCGGCCTCGAAAGCCACGCAACAAGCATCATTGCAGAAACGGATATGCCCACCGCCGCCGGACAAGGCGCGCTCGCCGTCACCTGTCGCGAAGAAGATCGCGAGACGCGCGCGGCGTTCGCGAAAATCTCGCTGCGCGAATTCGACATCGCCACAACCTGCGAACGCGCCTTCCTCGATGCGCTGGACGGCTCGTGCCGCACGCCCATCGGCGCGCTCGCCACAATCCATGGCACATCGTTGCACTTCATCGGCGAAGTGCTGACGCCGGATGGCGCAAAACGCTGGCGGCGCGTCGAAGAAATTTCGCTCGGCGAACATCCGCTCGACACGGCGCGCGATTTCGGCCGCAGACTCGGCCAAGACATCCGTGCCGAAGCCGGCAGCGATTTCACGCCAGACAAAGGTGCCGCGTGGTGAAGAAGCTTTTGCGCGCACTCTGCGGGGAAGCGAACGCAGTCCCGCCGATCTGGCTGATGCGCCAAGCGGGGCGCTATCTGCCGGAATATCGCGCGCTGCGCGCCAAGGCGCCGAACTTCATCCGGTTCTGCCTCAACCCCGAACTGGCAGCGGAAGTCACGCTGCAGCCGGTGCGCCGCTTCGGTCTGGATGGCGCGATCTTGTTCGCGGACATTCTTCTGATCCCACACGCGCTCGGCCAATCCGTCGCGTTTGTGGAGAACGAAGGCCCGAAACTCGAACCGATCCGCGATGCTGCCGCCGTCGCGAAACTGTCGGATGCACACGCCGCCGAAATACTTTCACCGGTGATGCAGACCATCAAAGGCGTACATGCGGCATTGCCCGCCGGCGCCACGCTGATCGGATTTGCCGGCGCGCCATGGACCGTCGCGACCTACATGATCGAAGGCCAGGGCGGCACCGATTTCGAAAACTGCCGCCGCATGGCGTGGACTGAACCGAAACTGTTCGACGCGCTGATGGACAAACTCGTCAACGCAACGTCGTCTTATCTCATCGCGCAAGCCGACGCCGGCGCCGAAGCGCTGCAGATCTTCGATACCTGGGCCGGTGCA
>DASZML010000275.1:0-11071 GCA_035551875.1 Rhizomicrobium sp. | reverse complement strand
CTATCTCACGTCTCTGCATCCGATGACCGGGACCATCGATGCCTACACCGATCAAATCTGGCGGCATGATGTGCGCTTCATCGGCGCCGGCGCCATCGCTGTGGCATCGGTGTGGACGTTGCTCAAGTTGATCGGTCCGGTCGTGCGCGGCGTTGTCGCCACGATGTCAGCCAATCGTGCCCGTGTTGCCGGCACTGCGGATTTGCGCGACACCGATTTGTCGCCTTCATGGATCGGCGCGCTGGCTGTGGCGTGTCTGGTCGTGATTGCATGGCTGCTGTTTCAGTTTCTGGCACCCACACCGCTCGCGGCCAGCAGCACGACGCTCGTCATCGCTGCAGTGCCATTCGTGTTCATCGGCGGGTTTCTGATCGCGGCGATCTGCGGATACATGGCGGGGCTGATAGGTGCGTCGAACTCACCCGTGTCTGGCGTCGGCATTCTCGCCATCGTAATCAGCGCGACGATCTTCGTCGCCATCATGCATCCACCAGCCAGCGCACAGAACGCACTCGTGGCATACGCATTGTTCGCGACCGCTATCGTTTTCTCGATTGCGACGATCTCCAACAACAACTTGCAAGACCTGAAAACCGGGCAACTCGTTGGCGCGACGCCGCGTGCGCAACAATGGGCATTGATTGTTGGCGTGATCGCAGGCTCGGCCGTGATACCGCCCGTGCTAAATTTGCTGGCGCAGGCTTTTGGCTTTGCCGGCGCGCCCAATCTCCACACCGTGACGACCCATCCGCTGGCAGCACCGCAAGCGACGCTGATCTCCGCACTCGCGCAAGGCGTCATCAGCGGCAATCTCGATTGGCAGATGATCGGTATCGGCGCCGTGGTCGGTGTCGTGCTTGTGGCGCTGAACGAATTTCTGGCGTGGCGAAAATGGTTGGAGCTTCCGCCGCTCGCGGTCGGCATTGGAATTTATCTGCCGATGTCCGCGACATTGCCGGTGGTGATCGGCGCGGTGATCGGACACTTCTACAATGTGTGGACGCGCCGCACGAAAAGCCCGGAATATTCCAGGCGGCTTGCGGTACTGATCGCGTCCGGCATGATCGTGGGCGAAAGCTTGTTCGGCGTCGTATTGGCAGGATTGATCGTTGCGTTCTCGTCCGATGCGCCGCTGGGATTGGTGCCGGCGGATTTCGCCTGGGCGAACGCGATCGGCGTCGTTCTGTTCGTGCTATTTATCGCCGGGCTGTACGCATGGATCATGCGCCGCGCCCGCGCGTTCAAGCCCGCTGTTTGATCGCTTCGCTCAGCGCGAGCACGTTCTTCGCCTGCTTGAGATGCGGCTGATCGAGCATCTTGCCGTCGAGCGAGGCGACCCCAGCGCCGTTGGCAAATGCCGCGACCACCTTCTTCGCGTGTTCGATATCCGAAGTTGACGGCGTGAACGCGGCGTTGATCGTCTCGACCTGATCGGGATGGATCGCGAGCATGCCGGAAAAACCTTCGCGCTGCGCGGCGCGCGCGGCGCGTTCCAGACCTTTCGCGTCGCGAAAATCGGCATGCAGTGTTTCAATCGCATCGACGCCGGCGGCCTTCGCGGCGATCAACGCCATCGAGCGCACAATCTTATATGTGAGCAGGAACTCGCCATTCTCATCGCGATTGGTAGATGCGCCGAGCGCTGCGGATAAATCTTCCGCACCCCAGGTGAGCGCGGCAAGACGCGGCGGCTTAATCCGATAATCCTGCAACGACAGCGCAGCCACGGCCGTCTCACTCGCGACCGGCAATAGCTTGATACTGCCGTGCGCCAACCTCGCATTCGTTTCGCGGGTGATGAGGTGGCCATCCACGGCGTTCAGTGTTTGCGGGCCGTCCGGCTTCGGCACGACGAACCCCGCAGGCTGCGATGGCGTCATCGCTTCGATGTCGCGAATAAAATCGTCGCTGCCCAGCGGATTGATGCGCACCCAGATAGATTGCGGATGCTTGCCTTTTAGAAACTCCTTCGCCAGCCCGCGCGCCTTGGTACGGTTCTCCGCCGCCACCGAATCTTCGAGATCGAGAATCAGCGCATCGGCCGGCGACGACTTCGCCTTGGCGAGTTTCTTCTCGCTATCGG
Source organism: Rhizomicrobium sp. (assembly GCA_035551875.1). GTDB lineage: Bacteria > Pseudomonadota > Alphaproteobacteria > Micropepsales > Micropepsaceae > Rhizomicrobium. The sequence goes on along the minus strand of DASZML010000275.1, from coordinate 8,988 downwards.
CAGGAACGAAGAGGAGCGAGCGCAGGATCATTTCGCTTTGCCCAGCATCAACGCGCTGCGTTTGCATTGCGCGACGATCTCACCGCGCTGGTTGATCGCGGTATGGCGGAACACGACGATGCCCTGACCGGGCCGCGACTTACTCGCACGCAATTCGAGCACTTCGCTTTCCACATGGAGCGTGTCGCCGTGAAACACTGGCTTTGGAAATCGCACTTCATCCATTCCCAAATTCGCGACCGTCGTGCCGAGCGTCGTCTCGCCCACCGAAATGCCGATCATCAATCCGAGCGTAAACAGCGAATTGACGATGCGCGTGCCGAACTCCGTCCCCTTCGCATATTCCTCATCGAGATGAAGCCGCGCCGGGTTGTGGGTCATTGCAGTAAAGAAAACGTTGTCGGCTTCCGTCACTGTGCGGCGGATCGGATGAACGAATTTCTGGCCGATGGAAAATTCTTCGAAATAGAGACCGGGCATGGGCGAACCGTCAAAATTCGCGCTAATCTTTAGTCCCGCCGCTGCATCGAGACCAGCCCCATGACAATTCCCGCGACCGCAAAAGCCATGAACTTCATCATCACGCGCGACCGCGAGAAAGCACGCGGGTTCTACGGCGGCGTGCTCAGCTTCAAACGGACGAGCGAAGATAATTTTGCGCTGGTCTATGACATGAACGGCACGATGCTTCGCATCTCGACCCTGAAAGATCACAAGGCGCAGCCGCACACAGTGTTGGGCTGGGATGTGCCGGATATCGTCGCAGCCGTGAAAGCGCTGAAGGCGAAAGGCGTGACGTTCAGTGTCTATGAAGGGTTCGGGCAGGACGAACTCGGCATCTGGTCCGCGCCGGGCTCTACCAACAAGGTCGCGTGGTTCCTCGATCCCGACGGCAACAATCTCAGCCTGACGCAGTTCTGATCACGTCCACCAGGAACGCTTCGGCTTCACCACTTCGAACTTGCCGGATTTCTGATCCAGCAATTCGAGAATACCGGTGGCGATGTTGAAGCGCGTGCCGTCGACCGCGAGTTTTCCTTCCTTCACGCGATCGGCGATGAAGGGATAGGCGAGCAAGCGCGACACGGACAGCTTCACTGCTTCGTGCTCGACGGCGCGATTCTTGTCCAAGCCCTTGTCGTTCGAATGTTCATGCGCGTGGCCGTGCGCGTGCGCAGCTTCCACCGCAGGCTTCGCAAGCTCCACCCATTCGTTCACGAACGGCACGCCATGCGCCGCATGCGGATCGATGGCCGCGCCGATACCGCCGCATTGCGCGTGACCCATCACCACGATGTTGCGGACGCCGAGCGCGATCACCGCATAAGCAATCGCGGCGCGTGTGCCGTAAATTCCGTTGGTGGCATCGTGCGGCGGAACCAGCGCTGCGATGTTGCGGACCAGAAAAAACTCACCGGGACGGCCGCCGAAGATCGTCGCGGGATCGGCCCGCGAATCAGAACAGGCGATGATGAGATATTCCGGCTTCTGGCCTTTGCTGGCGGTTTCTTCATAGCGCTTGCGCTCGAGAGGCCAACGCTTCTTGCGAAAATCCTGATAGCCCGCGATGAGCCGTTTCATGTGACCAATCCCCCAAGCGCACGCGCATAAAGATGCGGGCGCGCGGCGCTGTCAATCGCGCGAATTTCACAAAGTGCGCTCAAAGACGTTACGCCCCAAGCCATAACGGCTCGCCGTCGCGAATTGTTTGAAGCCGTGTTTCTCGGCGAGCCGGATGGATGCGATATTGTCATCGCTGATGACGCACACCGTTCGCGCGTTCTGCCCGAAAAATTCGCGGCCCCAATGCAGCGCCGCTTTCAACGCCTCGCTCGCATAGCCTTTGCCATGAGCGGACGCGATCAATGACCAGCCCATCTCCGGCGCGCCGCTTGCGGGATGTTCTGCCGGACGCTTCTTGTCGGAATAGCCGAGGCTGCCGATGTATTCGCCGCTCGATTTTTCTTCGATCGCCCAGCTTCCGTATTTCATCATTTGCCAATGGCCGAAGATGCTCTGGAATTTCGCCCACGCATCTTCCTCAGACAAAAGATCGCCCTTGCCGAGATATTTCATCACCGCAGGATCGGCCCGCTGCGCGGCAAATGCGGGAAAATCGTCGAGCTTGTGCGCGCGCAAGATGAGACGATCAGTGGTGAGCGTGGGAAAGATCATGGTTTTCAGTATTACGTGACTGTGTCCGCGAAAAGATATGCTGCAACCTGAAAATCGTCTTCGTAGAAGATGTAACCGGGACGATCCGTTTTTATTATTTCCACTTGAATATCGTGCAGCTCCAATATCGCAGCGAACGCTCTCATCTGCGATATGTCTTCGGCCGCAGTGTCTTTGAACCAACTGAGCTCTTGATCTTTAGCATGCGGTCTTGGAGACAGCGACATTCGGCTTGGCTTCTCAAGATACTTGTTAAACCAGTAGCGTATTTCCTGAAGTCGAGATTCTTCATGATCACGAAGAGCATGCGTATCGCGCAAATCGGCAGATGCTTGGAAAAGGCCTTGCCTTCGGCCTGACCGCAAACCCAGCATTGAGACGACAAAACGAATAAACATTCGTCCAACTCAATACGACTTCGGCAAATCCAAAACATTCTCGCCAATAAACGAGAGAATAAGCTGCTCCGTCACGGGCGCGATGCGCGGGAGCATCGACTCGCGGAACAGCCGTTCGACCTGATATTCCTTCGCGTATCCCATGCCGCCCATGCTCATCACGGCTTTGGTGCAAGCATCGAACGCGGCGCGCGCGCCGAGCATCTTCGCCGCGTTCGCTTCCGCGCCGCAGGGCTGTTTGGAATCGTAGAGATGCGCGGCGCGCATGCAGAGCCACCAAGCGCTTTCCAGATACGCCCACGCTTCGGCGAGCGGATGCTGGATGCCCTGGTTCTGGCCGATGGGCCGTCCGAACACGACGCGCTCACGCGCATAGTCCGATGCGCGACGCAACGCATCGCGGCCAAGCCCGATCGCTTCGGCGCCGATCAACACACGCTCCGGATTCAAACTGTCGAGTAGATAGCGAAAGCCTTTGCCTTCTTCGCCGATGCGGTCTTCATCCGGCACGAAAAGATCGTCAATGAACACCGTATTCGAATCCACCGCCGCGCGGCCCATCTTCGGAATGCGGCGCACCTCGACCTTCGCACGGTCGAGCGTCGTATAGAACAGCGTCATGCCGTCCGTCGGCTTCTCGCCGTCTTCTTTTTTCGCCGTGCGCGTGAGCAACAAAATCTTGTCGGCTTCCTGCGCCGTCGTCGTCCAGATCTTGCGGCCGCGCACGACGTAGCCTTCGTTGGTGCGCCGCGCGAACGTTTCGATGCTTGTCGTATCGAGGCCGGCATTGGGCTCCGTCACGCCGAAGCAGGCTTTCTGCTCGCCCTTGATGAGCGGCACCAGCATCCGTTGCTTCTGCTCATCGGTGCCATGCACCACGATTGCGTGCGGACCGAAGATATTGAGATGGATCGAAGACGCCGCCGCGTATCCGCCGCCGCCGCGCCCCACCGCATGCATCATGATCGCGGCTTCGGTGACGCCGAGCCCCGCGCCGCCAAGTTCCTGCGGCATGCAGATGCCCAGCCATCCGTCATCGGCGATGGCGCGGTAGAATTCCTCCGGAAAGCGCGCTTTTTCGTCCGCCTCGCTCCAGTAATCGTCGCCGAAGCCGGCGCAAATCTTCGTGATGCTTTCGTCGATGGCGCGCTGTTCAGGTGTGAAGTTCATCGCGCAACCCTACCCTCCCCTTGAGGGAGGGTCGAAAAATTCGAGCGCCCAAGCGAAGCGAGGCGCGATGGATTTTTCGGAGAGGGGTCTGTGCGCGTAACCCCTCCCCGAAATTTGCTGCGCAAATTGTCGACCCTCCCTCAAGGGGGGGGTGGGATAGACCACACTTTGCGTCCGGATTTACGGCGCATTGCGCAGCGAATCTCCTGGGCGCTAATATCTCAAGCAAGGGAAACGCTTGGGTGCGGGCTGGGCAGGCGCCACAATGATGACGCCGCGCCATACTCCGCTGGAGTAGCACGAACGATATGAGTTCAGTTTCGGCTGAGGCGCCAACAAGACCTCGCCGGCCGGGCATGAAGCCCACCGACATCACCGATCCCAACTACTTTCATAAAGTCGTGGACTGCCAGTGGGCCTGTCCTGCGCATACGCCTGTGCCGGAATACATCCGGCTCATCGCGCAGCAGCGTTATGCCGACGCGTACATGATCAACTGGTGGTCGAACGTGTTTCCGGGGGTGCTGGGCCGCACCTGCGATCGACCATGCGAACCGGCATGCCGTCGCGGACGCGTGGAAGAAGAACCGGTGGCGATCTGCCGTCTCAAGCGCGTCGCCGCCGATAACAAAGACGACGTGCATGGGCGAATGCCACAACCGGTCGCGCAGAAAAACGGTAAGCGCGTGGCGCTGGTGGGCGCCGGTCCGGCGTCGTTGACGGTTGCACGCGATCTGTTGCCGCTTGGTTATTCCGTCACGATCTACGATGCCGATCCGTTCGCGGGCGGCATGATGCGCACGCAGATTCCAAAATTCCGCTTGCCGGAATCGGTGCTGAACGAGGAATGCAATTACATCCTCGATCTGAAACCGGAAACAAAATTCGGCACGCGCATCGACTCGATGAAGTCGCTGCTTGCCGAAGGTTATGACGCGATCTTCGTCGGCAGTGGCGCACCGCGCGGTCGCGAGTTGGAAATCCCCGGCCGCCAAGAAGCCGCCGCGAACATTCACATCGGCATCGACTGGCTGTCGTCCGTTTCGTTCGAACACACGACGAGCATCGGCAAGCGCGTGATCGTGCTAGGCGGCGGCAATACGGCGATGGATTGCTGCCGCACCTCGCGCCGCCTCGGTGGCGACGAGGTGAAAGTCGTCGTGCGTTCCGGCTTCGAGGAAATGAAAGCCTCTCCGTGGGAGAAGGAAGACGCCGCGCGCGAAGGCATTCCGATTTTGAACTTCCTGGTGCCGAAAGAATTCACGCACACGAACGGCAAGCTCACGGGCGTCATCTTCGAGAAGGTGAAAGCCGAATACGACGCCAAGGGCCGCCGCAAACTGATCAATGCCGGCGAGCCGGATGTGCATATGGAATGCGACGACGTTCTCGTCGCCGTCGGCCAGGAAAACGCATTCCCGTGGATTGAGAAAGACGCGGGACTGGAGTTCGACGAATGGCACATGCCGAAAGTCGATGACGTCACGTTCCAGTCGACCAATCCAAAAATCTTTTTCGGCGGCGACGCCGCGTTCGGTCCGAAGAACATCATTTGGGCGGTGGCGCACGGCCATGAAGCGGCCGTATCCATCGATCTGTTCTGCAACGGAAAAGACGTCAAGCAGCGCCCGAGCCCGCTGGTGAACATGACCAGCCAGAAGATGGGCATTCACGAATGGTCGTATGACAACGACGTCTCGCTCGATCTCCGTTTCAAAGTTCCGCATGCGCCGAACGAACTGACGCTGCGCAACGTGAACATGGAAGTGGAGCTGGGCTTCACCCGCGATCTGGGTTTCAAGGAAGCGCAGCGCTGCCTGAACTGCGACGTGCAGACGGTGTTCGAGAAGAACCTTTGCATCGAATGCGACGCCTGCGTCGATATCTGCCCCGTCGATTGTATCACCTTCACGCCGAACGATCCCGAACCGGTTCTGCGCACGCATCTGACCGCGCCGACCAACAATCCAGAGACGCAGGAATTGTATGTGTCGGACGAACTCAAAACGGCGCGCGTGATGGTGAAGGACGAGGATGTGTGCCTGCACTGCGGGTTATGCGCAGAGCGTTGCCCGACCGGCGCATGGGACATGAAGTCGTTTTATCTGGACACGGCGAAGGCGTGTAACCGATGAGCCCGTCCCACATGAATCACGCGGAGGCGCGTAGCTGCGGAGAAGTAGAGGGTCTCACGCAGAGCCGCAGAGGCGCAGAGTTTCTGGCCTCCTATGCATCCGCCGCAAAACATTTTCATGAATCGAGCGCGCAAAGCGCGCTCAACTTTCTTACCTCCCCGTCTCCGCGCCTCCGCGTGAATTCTGTTCTCTGCCCCTCTGCGACTCTGCGTGAGCTTTTATTCGCCGGAGCCAGACTTTGATGCCGATCGCCGCCACCAACGATTTTGTCGTCAAATTCGCGAACGTCAACGGTTCGGGTTCGGCATCCGCGAACGAGTTGTTCGCGCGCTGCATCATGCGCATGGGCGTTCCGGTTTGCTCGCGCAACATCTTCCCGTCGAACATTCAAGGATTGCCGACCTGGTATGAAGTGCGCGTCGCGGGCCACAACTGGCTGGGCCGCCGCGGCGGTGTCGATCTGATGGTGGCGATGAACCCGCAAACCTGGAACAAGGACGTCAACGAAATCGAACAGGGCGGCTATCTGCTCTACGATTCCACCAAGGCGCTGACCACGCAGAAGACGCGTGACGACATCACGCTGCTCGGCGTGCCGCTGACGACGCTGTCCAACCACCTCGAAGGCACCATCCCGCGCGAGCGCCAGCTCTTGAAGAACGTCATTTATCTCGGCGCGCTCTCCGCGCTGCTAGGGTTCGATGCCGAAGTTGTGGAGGCACTTATCAAGGAGCAATTTCCCGGCAAGGAAAAGCTTATCAAGCTGAACTTCAAAGCCATCGCGCTGGGCCATGACTACGCCGAAGCAAATCTGAAAGGCATCTGCAAGCTGAAGGTCGAGCGCATGGATGCGGTCGGCGATCGCATTTTCATCAGCGGTAACGATGCGGCTGGCCTCGGTGCCGTCTATGGCGGCGCGACGGTGTGCGCGTGGTATCCGATCACGCCGTCCACATCGCTCGCCGAAGCCTTCACCGCGCATTGCAAAAGCTTCCGCGTCGATCCCGTCACCAAACAAAACAACTTCGCCATCGTGCAGGCGGAAGATGAGATCGCGGCCATCGGCATGGTGATCGGGGCCAACTGGAACGGCGCACGCGCGTTCACCGCCACATCCGGCCCCGGTATTTCACTGATGCAGGAATTTTTCGGCCTCGCCTATTACGCCGAAGTTCCAGCCGTGGTGTTCGACATCCAGCGCGGCGGGCCCTCCACCGGCATGCCGACGCGCACGCAGCAATCCGACCTGCTGCTCGCCGCTTACGCAAGTCATGGCGACACCAAGCATGTGCTGATCTTCCCCGCCGACCCGCATGAGAGCTTCGAGTTCGCGGCGCAGGCTTTCGATCTGGCCGAGCGGTTGCAGACGCCGATCTTCGTGATGATGGATCTCGACATCGGCATGAACGACTGGCTGGTCGAGCCGCTGCAGTGGGATGACAGCCGAAAATACGACCGCGGCAAGGTGATGACCCATGACGAGCTGGAAGCGGGCAAGGAATTCGCGCGCTATCTCGATGTCGATGGCGACGCGATCCCCTATCGCACCTTGCCCGGCACCCATCCAACGAAAGGCACATTCTTCACGCGCGGCTCATCGCACGATGCTTACGCGCGTTACAGCGAAGAAGGCAAAGACTACACCGACGTGATGCAGCGGTTGCTGCGCAAATTCGAAACCGCGAAGTCACTGGTGCCGCAGCCCGTGATCAAGAAGGCGAAAGCCGACACACGCTGGGGCGTGATCTATTTCGGCTCAACGTCGGTCGCAATGGACGAAGCATTGCACAATCTCGAAGCGCAAGGCTTGCACGTCGATGCCTGCCGCGTCCGCGCCTTCCCGTTCCCGGAAACCGTGACGGAGTTCATCAACGCGCACGACCAGGTATTTGTGATCGAACAGAATCGCGATGCGCAGATGCTCAAGCTCATCGTCAACGAATGCGCCATCGATCCGGCGCGTTTCATTTCCATCCTGCACTATGACGGCGCGCCGGTGACCGCGCGCTTCATCATCAGCGCCATCGCGGACCGCATGACCGTGATCCGCAAGGAAGCCGCCGAATGACCTACATCGCAAAACCCAAATTCGTTCATCCCGGTCTGAAGAAGAACACCGTCGGCTTCACGCATCGCGATTATGAAGGACGCATCTCGACGCTTTGCGCCGGTTGCGGGCATGACTCGATCTCCGCCGCGCTGATCGAAACCTTTTTCGAACTCGATATCGAGCCGCATCGTGTCGCGAAATTCTCCGGCATTGGCTGCTCGTCCAAGACGCCCGACTATTTCCTCGGCCAAAGCCACGGCTTCAACTCTGTGCATGGCCGGATGCCAAGCGTGCTCACCGGCGCAAATCTCGCAAACCGCGATCTCATCTATATCGGCGTGTCGGGCGACGGCGACAGCGCATCCATCGGCCTTGGCCAGTTCGCGCATTGCGTGCGCCGCGGGCTCAACATGACCTATATCTGCGAGAACAACGGTGTGTATGGCCTGACCAAAGGCCAATTCTCCGCCACCGCCGACAAAGGTTCGCGCAGCAAGACGGCAGTGAATTCGGACTCGCCGATCGATCTCGTCGGCATGGCGCTGCTTTTGGGGGCGACCTATGTCGGCCGCTCCTTCTCCGGTGACAAACAACAACTCGTGCCGCTGCTGAAAGGCGCGATCCTGCATCAGGGCATGGCGGTGATCGATATTGTTTCGCCGTGCGTGCAGTTCAACAACAATCCGCAATCCACCAAGTCTTATGATTTCGTGCGCGAGCACAACGATGCCGTGAACATGATCGACTTCATCGTTCCGCGCGCGGAGATCAAGGCGGACTATGAACCCGGCACCGTGACCGAAGTGAAGCAACACGACGGCTCGGTGTTACGTCTAAACAAACTCGATCCCGCTTACGATCCGCATGATCGCTCGAAAGCAATGTCTTACTTGCAGGAACGCCACGCCCACGGCGAAGTCGTCACCGGGCTTCTCTACATCGAAGAGAACGCGGACGATCTGCATCATCACCTGGACACAGTGAAGACGCCGCTGAATACGCTAGGTGAAAAAGAACTGTGTCCCGGTTCTGCGAAGCTCGCAGCGTTGAACGACGAGTA
>DASZML010000274.1:0-3010 GCA_035551875.1 Rhizomicrobium sp. | reverse complement strand
GAAAATGTCCGCCGAGCGAAGCACGCGCTTGCTGGCCGACAATCGCGACAACCGGTTTCCTATCGAGCTTGGCGTCGTAAAATCCATTGAGCAGATGGATCGCGCCCGGGCCGGACGTCGCCAAACAAACGCCGACCTCGCCGGTGAGCTTGGCGTGACCGCTCGCCATGAATGCGGCTTCTTCTTCGTGCCGCACCTGAACGAACTCGATTTTCTCTTTGGTCCGGCCCAGCGCTGTGACGATGCCATTGATGCCATCGCCTGGATAACCGAACACGCGCTGAACGCCCCACGTGTGCAGACGCTCGAATAGAAAGTCGCCAACGGTCTTCGCCATGAACTATTTGCCCGATGCGCTGGCGCCGATTTCCTTGGCAACATCGTCTTCCTTGTTGCCGCATGTCGGATGACCGAAGCCCGAACTGCTTTTGCCCATCAGGCCAATGTCATAGATGATCGCGTCGTTGTTATCGGCCGTCATACCAGCCGGCACTTTGTCGAGGCCGAGCGCCTTGCGGACGCGCCATGCCACGTTGTGATCCGCACCGGAGGTGTCGCCCGAGACGCCGAGCGCACCGACAATCGTGTCACCGTCGTAAAGCGCAAGGCCGCCGGCGAACACGACGACACCACTTGCCTTTTTTCCGACCATTGGATCCTGCGCGGTGCCATAGGCAGCGCTGTCGCCGGCATACATTGTGGTGGGATCGACTGGATTGGTTTCAATGATGCCGTAAAGAAAGCCGCCGGGCTGCGCGCCGGAATAGAGGTTCGCTGTTGAAAGCGCCGAATTCGGCAGTGAAAGCGCGTTCGCCGTATTGGCCTTTTCGATCGCAATCGCGCGGCTGCCGGGCCACTGATCGCCCAGCTTTTCACCGCAGTAACACACGGCCTGGACAATGCCGTTGCGGTCGACGATCGCGGCCCACATGTGGTTATCGAGCCCGCCATTGCTCGGGCCGCCACACGGCTTCACGCTCGCTTTCAAGACTTTTTTCAGTGTCTCGTGATCGGGCAGCGAAGGACCGGACGTACTACTCGCGCCGTTCTGTGCGTTGCGCGCCGCCTGCGATATTTCGGCCGTCGATGCGGTGGAAGCTTGCATGTCGATGTTGCGTTCGTCAGCCATAATCTAATGTCTCCACGGAACATGTGTGCCAGATAGCTATTGAACCCCCGCACGTCGCGGTTGTTCCCCAAAAGCCGCCGCTAGGAACGAAAAAAAGCGACAAACCTAACTTTTGCTTGGAGCGGACATTTCCGATGCGGTCACGTGTTTGAAAGCGAACCGATCGCGAATGCAGCGATTGAAGAATTCACCTTTCGACGAAGACATACGCAATCCGCGATAGATATCGGCCGGGACGCTTTCATAGCGATAGGTTCGTCCCGTTTGGAAAACGATCACAAGTTCATGCTTCGTGTCGTCATAATCGAAGCGGCGCACGACGCTGGACGGCATGGTTATTGCCGCGCCGCTCCTGGATCGGACGAGCGATTGCGCGCTTCATCAGTCCCGGTGTCACCAGCCGGTTTGTCCACATTCTCGTCCGGCAATGCGCGCTTCTTAGGTTCCTCTGCGCTTTGCTGACGCTCATTGTTGTCGCCGGTATCGTGCTTTTGCTTATCGGTCATCGATGCTCGTCCCGTCTTGTTTCGCGGGAGGGAACGCGCGGCGAAAGGCGCGAGTTCACTCACCATCCGGAGGAACTCGCGAATGCCCACGATTGAAGACATCAAAAGCTGTGCCGAGCGCGTCACCGGCATCAGACGGCCCGATGAGGACGCCGCCACCAATTGCGTGCGCGCACGCAAAGCGAACGCCTATGCCTTCGCAGACGACCGCGAGACGCCGAACAATCCGAAACTGCCGCTGATCCACTACCGTTCGCCGGTGCGTCTCGACGGCGACTTCGACCCGGCGGCGATCTTTGAAGTGCTGTTCGCATCGAATGGGTGGAAGGACGGCTGGCGCGACGGCATCTACGATTTCAACCACTTCCACACCCAGACGCATGAAGTGCTCGGCATTGCGCGCGGCCACGCAGAAGTGCGCTTCGGCGGGGAACGTGGCCGAACCCTCTCGTTGAAGGCGGGAGATGTTATTGTCCTTCCCGCCGGCACGGGACACCGGCGGATATCAGCCAGCCGCGATCTGCTTGTCGTTGGCGCGTATCCAGAAAACGGCGGCGATTATGACGAGCCGAAAGCGTGCGATGTCGATATCGAAGAAGCGCGCGCCGCGATAAAGCGCGTGCCGTTGCCCGCGTCCGATCCGGTGTATGGCCGCAAAGGCGGGCTGCGGAAAATCTGGAAATCGTCACGCTGAAATGAAGTTATGCAATTCCTCGCCAGTCCTAGTGCCACCAGGTTCAGGCGCGACAAACTTGCGGATATTGCCATTCGAGCCGTCGCCCCTCGATAATACCTTAAATTTTCTCTTGGTTAGAGGGCCATAACTGCATCGCTAGACGGCCTTGTTTGCGAAAGGGAAACAGGCCAAATGCAGGGACGTCAGCACCTTGTCAGGTGCAGTCGGCCATCGGGGCCGCCGCGATCGAGACAGGCAGCAGTACACGAATCCAAGCTATCCAGCCACTCGACAAGGACGGCCGCCCTGCATTATGTCCACCCGACGACCGGTATGTGGCTTCGGCCCAGGCTAAACGAGAAGCGTACCGGAACAAACATTCCCTTTCCGTTCCAGAAAAGTTGGAATGAAAACGGAAAATGTTGGAATGGGCGCGGGAGCTGTGGCCGAGTGGCTGAAGGCGGCGGTTTGCTAAACCGTTATACGTTATAAAGACGTATCGAGGGTTCGAATCCCTCCGGCTCCGCCATTTCTTCTTTATCGATTGGGTCCGAAGGATGGCGGCGCGTCAGCAGGCGCGTTGCCCCAATTCTTTTGGGCTGCTTTCGACATCGTGTAGTCCAGCGATCCGCCTTGCGTGACCAAAGATGCTGGCACCCACGGGTGCGTCGATGGTGTTCCGTTCACCGCCATTGACAC
>DASZML010000273.1:0-3021 GCA_035551875.1 Rhizomicrobium sp. | reverse complement strand
TGGGACGTGGCAACGCACGGTTACGAAAAACACGATCATCCGCTGCAGGTCGCGGTCGCGCAGGCGTTGGGCGAATTGTCCGGCGTCAGCGGCGAACTGCCTTACGGCATCGACGGCTGTGTCGCGCCCGCATTCGCGTTGCCGATTGCCGCGTTTGCGCGCGCCTTGGCGAAATACGCGGATCCATCATCGCTGGAAAAGCCGCGCGCCGATGCATTGAAGCGCATCACAGCGGCCATGATCGCGCATCCCGAACTGGTCGCCGGCACCGGACGTATCGATACCGTGTTAATGCGCGCCGGTAAGGGCCGCGTGGCGATCAAGGCCGGAGCGGAAGGTTATTTCGGAGCGATCGTTCCCGAAGCTGGTCTCGGCATCGCGATCAAATGCGACGATGGCGCGAGCCGCGCGGCGGAAACCATCATCGCTGCAGTACTCGACAAGCTTGGCCTTGTGCCGGATGAAAAAGAGGCGCGCGAATTTCTCCGCGCGCCCATTCGCAACACGCGAAACGAGATCGTCGGAGAACGCCGTCCTGCGCCGGCGTTGGCGCAAGCAGCGATCACAGCGCTCTGATTATTTCATCTGCGCGGCTTTCGCGTCCATGTCGGTTTTCTGCATCGCGGCCGTGTAGGGCTCGATTTTTCTGATCGGACAGTCCTGCCGGCCAGTTCCCACATTGCGCTCGATGATCGAGTCACCGGCGGATATGCAGGACAACCGCGATCCACCGAACGACTTGAACGCCAAACCTTCCTTGAAGGTCAGGCTTTGGCATGTGCCCAGCAGGCTGATTTTGAATTTGTTGTGCTGGATGGTCTGCACAATCAAAGTCGTGTCGTTGGGCGCGTTGAAGCTATCAATGTCAACTTGTCGCAAGCACGTCGAACTCGACTGCGCATAGGACGGCGACGCGACGGCAAGCAAAACCGCAACGCCCGCGACCAGACCAATTGTTTTCATGAGCGAATCCTCCCGCAAATGTGGACCCCTCCACAGCCCCTTATAACCCGAAAGCCGCCGATTTGGTTCATCACGGCTTTGCGCGCGCCTAAACCTTTCCTAATGTGCCTCCCGGAAAACATCGGGAGAAAAACATGAAAGCCGCCCTCTGCACGCACTACGGACCGCCGGAAGAGATGGAAGTGCGCGACATCCCATCGCCCTCGCCCGGCAAAGGCCAGGTACTCGTCGCCGTGAAGGCGTGCGGCGTGAACTTTCCGGATGTGCTGATGATCCAGGACAAGTATCAGTTCCGCCCCACCATTACCTTCTCTCCCGGTGGCGAGATCGCCGGAATCGCGAAGGCGGTCGGCGAAGGCGTGACGAACATCAAGCCGGGCGACCGCGTGTGCGTGTCCATCGGCTCGGGCGGCATGGCGGAAGAAGCGCTGGCCGACGCTCGCCGCTGCATGATCGTACCGGACAATGTGCCGTTCGATGTGGCCTCCTCCTTCATGGTGACCTACGGAACGACCTGGCACGCGCTGAAGGACCGCGCCGACCTTAAGAAGGGCGAAAGCCTTGTCGTGCTCGGCGCAGCAGGTGGCGTGGGAACATCCGCCATCGAGATCGGCAAGGCGATGGGGGCGCGCGTGATCGCGGGCGCGTCATCACAGGAGAAAGTCGATCTGGCAAAGAAACTCGGCGCAGATGACGGCTTTGTCTATCTGCCGGTTCCGCTGAACCGCGATCAGCAGAAGCAGTTGTCGGAAGACATCAAACGACTGACCGGCGGTCAGGGCGCCGACGTCCTCTACGACCCCGTCGGTGACGATTATGCCGAACCTGGCTTGCGCGCGATGAACTGGAACGGGCGTTATCTCGTTATCGGTTTTGCGGCCGGACAGATTCCAAAAGTGCCGCTGAACCTGACGCTGCTAAAAGGTTGCCAGATCGTCGGCGTGTTCTGGGGCGCCATGGCCGCGCGCGATCCCGAACATGCGCGCAAGAGCCTGCAAGATCTGCTCGACATGATCGCGAAAGGCACGATCAAGCCGCATGTATCCGAGCATGTGCCGCTCGCCAAAGCCGGAGAAGCCATTCGCATGCTGATGGATCGTAAGGCCAAGGGCAAAGTCGTGGTGACGGTGTGAGGAAAAGCTGAATGTCCATTCTCGGCTGGATATTACTCGGATTAATCGCCGGTTTCGTCGCAAGCAAAGCGGTCAACGATAAGGGCGAAGGCTGCCTGCTCAATATCGCGCTCGGACTTGTCGGCGCGATGGTGGGCGGCTTCATCTTCACCAGCATCGGCGGACACGGCGTCGGCGTGTTCAGCCTCTATTCGATGTTCGTCGCCATCATCGGCGCCGTCGTGGTACTGTTCCTGTGGCATGCGGTGACGGGACAAAGGGGTCTGCGATGACAAAAGAAAGACTGGGGCAACCTGTTAGCAGACGAGCCATCCTGGCCGGTGCCGCAGCCGCTGCGTTTGTGCGGCCGGCCTTTGCCACGGATGCTCCTTTGGTGGCGCGCGGCGTTCTTGCGGACAACAAGATCGCACAGGCATTTGAGGATGCGCCGCACGATCTGCCGGATGTCGCCATCGTGGGTCCAAATGGCGAGCAGAGTATTTCCGACCTGGTCAAAGGCCGGACGATTTTGATGCCGCTATGGGCCGAATGGTGCGCGCCCTGCATGATCGAATTGTCCGATTTTGCGCGGCTTCAGGAAGTGTACGGCAACGCAAAGTTCGCGATCGTTCCCGTGATGACGGGCACGACGCATAAGTTTACGCCCCCAACTCTGGGCGATTTTCTACAGAAGCTTCACGCCGGTATTTTTCAACCGCTCATGGAAGCCAATCATGGCAACAGGCTTATGCGCGCCCTCGCCTCGAAAGACGGCCACACAGAGATTCCGTGCAATCTGCTGGTCGGTTCGGATGGTCGCGTCGTCGCGCGGGAGATGGGTATAAAATTCATCGAAGACAAAAACGGTCAGCCGCCGCCCGGCAACAATATCGACCGGCTGAACACCGCGCTTTCCGGCAATACGCAGAGCCTCTGGGGCACGCCC
>DASZML010000272.1:0-5009 GCA_035551875.1 Rhizomicrobium sp. | reverse complement strand
GGTCGATAAATTCGAACAGTGAGCGAAGCGAGCGTGAAGAATTTCCCCGGGAGTGGCATCACGCCGCTGTTTGGGTTTGCCCTCCCGTGATGGCTTCGCTCTCCGACCCTCCCTCAAGGGGAGTGTGGCAAGTCAAATCGCACGCAAGTAGCGGATCGGTCGGCCCTGCACGAGCCCACTGGCGGCGCGCAGGATTCCCGCGGTGTCGATTCCATAATGCGCGTACAGCTGATCGATGCGGCCGGATTGTCCGAAATGTTCGACACCCAGCGACGCCACGCGATGGCCGCGCACGCCGCCCAGCCAGGACAGCGTCGCGGGATGTCCGTCGATCACCGTCACGATGCCGGCGAAGGCGGGAAGATCCGCGAGCAGATCGTCAATATGCGATAAGGCGGCACGATCGCCGCGCATGCGCGCGCGGCTCGCGGCCTGCCAGCCTGCGTTGAGCCGGTCGGCGGATGTCACGGCGAGTACGGCGACATCGTTGCGATCTTCGGCGAGAAACCCCGCCGCCGCGATCGCTTCCGGTGCGACCACGCCCTGATATGCAATGCAGATTTCGCAATTCGGCCCCGGCGGACGCAACCAATACGCGCCGTCAATAATGGCTTTGCGATGTGCGTCGTCGAGCGAACGTTTTGGTTGTTCGAGCGGCCGTGTGGAGAGGCGTAAATAGACAGAGCCGCCAGTTTCGTCGCGCAACCAACCCGGTGCGCGCTCGTCTTTCTCGCCCGCCCGCTGCACATAATCGAAAGACCAGCGCAAAATCTCGGTGAGTTCGTCCACAAATGCCGGCTCGAAACTAGCCAACCCATCCTGCGCCATCCCGATCAGCGGCGTTCCGATGGATTGATGCGCGCCACCCTCCGGCGCCAGCGTGATGCCGCTCGGCGTCGCGACCAGAATAAAGCGCGCGTTTTGATAGCAGGCATAGTTTAGCGCATCGAGACCACGCGCGATAAACGGATCGTACAGGGTGCCGATGGGAATGAGCCGTTCGCCGAACAGCGAATGCGAAAGACCCAGCGCCGCCAGCGCGATGAAAAGATTGTTCTCGGCGATGCCAAGTTCCAGATGCTGGCCTTGCGGACCTTGAGTCCAGCGGTAAGTCGACGCGATCTTCTCTTCCTTGAAGCGGTCCGCGCTTTCCGCACGATCAAAGACGCCGCGCCGATTTACCCAGCCGCCCAGGTTGGTGGAGACCGTCACGTCCGGCGAGGTCGTCACGATCCGGCGCGCGAATTCCGTTTTCTCACGCGCCAGATCGAACAGGATGCGGCCGAAGCCTTCCTGCGTGGACATCTCTTCCGCTTTGGGCAGCGGTAATTCGTGTGGCGGCTCGATGCGCGCGGCTTCGAACCGCCTACGACCTTTGGCGTAAAACGGAACACCGTCCAGAAACTTGCGTAGCTTTTCCTGCGGCTGCGAAAGCCCTTCGAACAAATCCCACTCATGGCCTTCGCGCACTTTCATGCGGTTGCGGAATTCGTCCATCTGCGTGGTCGTCATCAGGCCGGAGTGATTGTCTTTATGGCCGGCGAGCGGCAAGCCCATGCCCTTGATGGTGTAAGCGATGAAACAGACCGGGCGGTCGTGATCGATGTTGCGGAAGGTCTCGACCAGCAGATCGATGTCATGGCCGCCGAGATTGCACATCAGTGCCGATAGCTGCTCGTCGTCATAGGAATCGATCAGCCGGCCAGCGGGCGATTGCCGTTCGAGATCGGCATGCAGCCGTGCGCGCCACGCCTTGCCGCCCTGAAAGGTGAGCGCGGAATAAAGATCGTTCGGTGCATTGTCGATCCAGTCACGCAGCGCGTCGCCGCCGGGGCGCTTGAAAGCATCCTCCATCAAGCGTCCGTACTTCAGCGTGACGACGTCCCAGCCAAAGGCGCGAAACACGCCTTCGAATTTCGGCTTCAGCCCTTCGCGGATCACGCCATCCAGGCTCTGGCGGTTGTAGTCGATGATCCACCACGTGTTGCGCAGCGAATGCTTGTAGCCCTCGACCAGGCATTCGAAAATATTGCCTTCGTCCATCTCCGCATCACCGACAAGCGCGATCATGCGGCCGAGTTTGTTTTCGTCGTACAGGCCTTTCGCGGCCAGATAATCCTGCGTCAGCGATGTGAAGGCGGTCATCGCCACACCAAGCCCCACCGATCCGGTGGAAATATCGACATCGTCGATATCTTTCGTGCGCGAGGGATAGGATTGCGCGCCGCCATACGCACGGAAGGCTTCCAGCTTCTCGCGCGTCTGCAAACCCATCAGATATTGGATGGCATGAAACACTGGCGATGCGTGCGGCTTCACCGCCACGCGATCTTCCGGCCGCAGCACCGCGAAATAGAGCGCCGTCAAAATCGCGTTCATCGACGCGCACGACGCCTGATGACCGCCGACCTTCACGGCGTCCTCATCTTTGCGAAGATGATTGGCGTTGTGAATCGTCCAGGCCGAAAGCCACAGAACCTTGCGTTCCAGATCGCTCAGAATTTCGCGCAAAACACGTCCTGTTCGGGCTGACGGATAATCATAGCGGTATGCGCGACATAGCGGAAATTCTCTTGCCGCAACAGGGAGTGATAAGCGCCTTTAGTTACCGATATCGCTGTGGCATCAGGGCGGGTAGCGGGGCTATGGTCGCGCCGCAAAGCGAACCGCAGAAATCGCACAACATGCCAATCTCCCATCCGCCAATGCCCGTGAAATCCGCGCTCGATCTCATCGGCAATACGCCGATGGTAGAACTGACCAAATTCGATACCGGTCTGTGCCAATTGTTCGTGAAGCTGGAGAATCAAAATCCCGGCGGTTCGATAAAGGATCGTATCGGCAAGTCGATGATCGAGGCGGCGGAGAAGGAGGGAAAGCTCAAACCTGGTGGTCTCATCGTCGAAGCCACTGCTGGTAACACGGGTCTCGGGTTGGCCCAGGTGGGAATCCTGAAGGGCTACAAGCTCATCCTCGTTGTGCCCGACAAGATGGCGCGGGAAAAGATTCAACATTTGCGCGCAATGGGCGCCGATGTGCGGATCACGCGCTCAGACGTGGGCAAAGGGCACCCCGACTACTATCAGGATATGGCACAGCGTATCGCGGAAGAGACCGGCGCGTTTTATGTGAACCAGTTCGCGAACCCCGCCAATCCCAAGGCCCATGAAGAAGGTACAGCGCCGGAAATCTGGGAACAGATGAGCCACCACGTTGACGCGGTCGTCGTGGGGGTCGGCAGCGGCGGCACGTTAACCGGCATTGGCCGATTCTTCGCGCGCGTATCGCCGGAAACGGAAATGGTTCTGGCCGATCCCGTCGGTTCTATCCTGACGCCGCTGGTGAAGACGGGGAAAATGGTGGAAGCCGGGTCGTGGACCATCGAGGGCATTGGCGAGGATTTTGTGCCGCCCAATTGCGATATCGCGCTGGTGAAAAACGCCTACGCCATCAGCGACAAGGAGAGCGTGGAGACCGCGCGCGCGTTGTTATCGAAGGAAGGCATTCTTGGCGGCTCCTCGTCAGGGACGTTGCTCGCGGCCGCGTTGCGTTATTGCCGCGAACAGAAAAGCGCCAAGCGCGTCGTCACGTTAGTGCCGGACAATGGCAACAAATATCTTTCCAAAGTCTACAATGACTATTGGGTGATCGAGCAGGGACTTTCCAGCCGCAATCTGAAAGGCAATCTTTCCGATCTTATAGCCCGCGACCATGACACCGGCGGCACCGTCACCGTTGGGCCCGAAGATACGTTGATGGTGGCCTACAGCCGCATGCGTTCCGGCGACGTCTCCCAGCTTCCCGTGGTGAAGGATGGCCGCATCGTCGGCATCTTGGATGAACACGATATTCTCAGCCACGTCGAAGGACATGACGAATACCGCGCGCAGCAGTTCAAGGATCCGGTACGCTGCGCGATGACCGCGCGGCTAAAGACCGTGCAGGTTTCCGACAAAATGGATGTGCTGCAGCCAATCTTCGCGCGCAACGAAGTCGCTATCGTGCTGGAAGGCGACAAGTTCGTTGGGCTCATCACGCGCATAGACCTCATCAATCATCTGAGACTGAACAAATGACCGACGGCAAAAACCGCCTGGCTTTCGCCACGCGCACCATCCACGCGGGTCAGTCGCCCGATCCCACGACCGGCGCGGTGATGGTGCCGATCTACGCGACATCGACCTACGCACAGCAGTCGCCGGGCGTGCACAAGGGCTACGAATATTCGCGCTCGCAGAATCCGACGCGACAGGCCTTTGAGCGGTGCATCGCCGATCTGGAATCGGGCGAAGAAGGTTACGCCTTCGCCAGCGGACTGGCGGCGATCTCGACAATTCTCGATCTGCTCAACACCGGCGATCACGTCATCGCCAGCGACGATCTCTATGGCGGTTCGTTCCGCCTGTTCGACAAAGTGCGTAAGCGCAGCGCCGGACTAAGCTTTGATTTCGTCGACATGAGCGATCTGGCGACCGTCGAAAAGGCGTTGAAGCCCAATACGAAGATGATCTGGGTGGAGACTCCGACCAATCCACTGCTGCGTCTGGCCGATCTGGCGGGGATCGCGAAGCTGGCGAAAGCACGCGGCATCATCACTGTGTCGGACAATACCTTTGCGTCACCCTATGTGCAGCGTCCGCTGGAGCACGGCATCGACATCGTGATGCATTCGACAACGAAATATCTGAACGGCCACAGCGATATCGTCGGCGGCTGCGCCATCATCGGGCACAACAAGGATTTGGTCGAGCGGTTGCGCTTCCTGCAAAACGCCGTTGGCGCAATTCAAGGGCCGTTCGACTCTTTTCTCGCGCTGCGCGGATTGAAGACTCTAGCTCTGCGAATGGAGCGTCATTGCGCCAACGCGTTGAAGATCGCGCGCTGGCTGGAGGCGCGCAAAGATGTGCTGAAAGTGTTTTACCCCGGCCTCGAAAGTCATCCGCAGCATGCACTTGCGAAGTCGCAAATGGCGGCCTTCGGTGGCGTGGTAACGGTCGTGTTAAAGCGCG
>DASZML010000271.1:0-1950 GCA_035551875.1 Rhizomicrobium sp. | reverse complement strand
TTTGGGATTGACGATCGTGCCGGCTGCGTAAGCGCCGACTGTACGGGGGACACGGATCTCGGCAGTGCGACGATGAACGCGCACTTCGACGAATTGGGCACCGAAGGCATAGCGAATGAAATCTTCCGCCGCCTCGCCACGCACAAACGCTGGCTGCCCCTTGTAGAGCATCTTGATGCCTTCAGGCTTGGCGCCTTTCGGCAAGTTCTCGGCATAGGCTTCAATAACGCCGTTCGCGCCGTCGCGCTTCTTTTGCAAAATCTCATCACATGCTTTGGCGACGACATTACCGACGCTGGCTGTGGAGTTCGAACCACCCGCGACAGGTGCGGGCGGAAGATTGGAATCACCGACTTCGACTTTGATGCTTTCCGGATCGAGACCCAGTTTGTCAGCCACTACCAGTGCGCAGACTGTATAGATGCCCTGTCCGATCTCGTGCGTCGCGGTTTGAACCGTTGCTGCGCCTTCGGGATAGAATGTCACGCGCGCGGCGGCCGGGGCGATGTTGGTGGGATACATCGTCGACGCTGTACCGTAACCCACCAGCCAGTCGCCATCGCGCATTGAGCCGGGCTGCGGCGAGCGGTTGGACCAGCCGAACTTTGCCGCACCCTGATCGAAGCATTCGACAAGATGACGGCTGGAATACGGAAGACCTTTGATTGGCTCCTTCTGCGTATCGTTGACCTTCCGCAGTTCGACGGGGTCGATGTTGAGCGCATATGAAAGCTCATCCATCGCGCTCTCAAGCGCGAAAAGGTACGGCGTTTCGGGCGGCGAACGCATGAAGCCCGGTGTGTTGCGGTCAGCATGAACAATCGAGACTTTCGAAGCGATGTTCGGACAGCCGTAAAGACGTGTGGAGGATGCTGTTCCCGCCACCATGTAGTCGTCCGCGCGGCTTGTGACTTCGAAACCTTCGTGGCTAAGCGCGGAGAGCTTGCCGTTCCTGTCAGCGCCGAGCTTGATGCGATGCTGTGTTTCCGCGCGATAGGTCGCGATGGTGAAGCCCTGATCGCGCGTTGTCATCAGCTTCAGCGGTCGGCCCACTTTCTTCGCCGCCAGCGCGAGAATGGCCGTGCGCTGCGTGAGGGATCCGCGCGAGCCGAACGCGCCGCCTACGAAGGGCGAGAGCACATGGATATTTTCCGGCGGAATTCCAAGCTGCAGTGCAAGTCCGTTTTTAAAGCCATATATATTCTGGCTGGATTCCCACACCGTTAGTCGATTACCACTCCACATGCAGACGGATGCGAACAATTCGATAGGATTGTGATGCTCGGTGCCTGTCGCATATTCCTGATCAATCTTCACGGCGGCATTGGCGAACGCCTTGTCGAAATCGCCGACCTTTGGGTCTTCGTGCTTCTTCGAAACGGTCGCGGCGGCGATCGTTTCCGCACCCCGACTGCCGAATGTCGCCGACGGCGCTTCTTCGGAGTAACTCACTTTCAATCGATGCGCAGCTTCCCGCGCAGCCTCAAAGGTTTCGCCGACTGCGACGGCCACGATCTGCCCATCATGTAGGATTTCCGCAGAGGCCATCGGCGCGATAGATGTTCCCATATAACCACCGCCATCGAACGTTTTTCCGGGATCGATCTTGCCGATGTTCTGATGCGTGAAAATCCGAATGACGCCCGGAACCGCCTTCGCTTCGTCCGCGTCGAACGCCGTGATACGGCCTCTTGCGATGGAGCTGGTGACAAGGACCGCATAAGCCGCGTTCTTCAGCGGAACGTCCGAACCATAATGGGCGCTCCCTGTGACTTTGGCGGGGCCATCAAGGCGGTTCGTCGCTGTTCCGATGCCCGCCATTCAAATCTCCCCCACTTGCAGCAAGGCGCGTACCAGCGTGCGCTTGCCGAGTTCGATCTTGTAGGCATTTTCGCCACGCGCGACCGCGCCAGCGAACGCGGCGCCGGCGGCATCTGCTGCGCTCTTTTC
>DASZML010000270.1:0-18944 GCA_035551875.1 Rhizomicrobium sp. | reverse complement strand
GCTGCGAAGATCCGCTCCGCCCTCGACGAGATGCGTCGCGAAGGCGTGGCGCAGCACATGGGGAGAAAGCTTCTCCGGACCGACGCCAGCTTTCACTGCTAGGTCTTTCAGTAGCTGGTGACAGCGCCGCCGCGTGATGTGTCCCGTCTCGCCACGCGACGGAAACAGGTAGCGGCTCTCGCCTTTCACGTTTTCTGGAATGAAAACATCGCGAATTTTCAAATATGCGTCGATGGCTTCGCGCGCGGATGGATTGAGCGGCGCGATACGTTCCTTGTCGCCTTTGCCGCGGACATACAGAAAGCCCTGTTTACCGCGCACAGCGTCAAGCGGCAATTCAACAAGCTCGGATACGCGCAGGCCTGCTGCATAGAGCATCTCGACCATGCAAACGAGACGTCCGCCCTCTTCCGTCGATTTTGGGTTGCTAGCCTGCGCCCGCGCGGCGCCAATCAGTTTGGACACATCCTCGGCGCTCAACACCTTCGGTAACACGCGTCCGCGCTTTGGCGCATCAATAGAGTTGGTCGGATCGTCGCCACGAATGCCCTCGGCGTAGAGAAAGCCATAGAATTGCCGCAGCGATGACAGCTTGCGGGCTTGCGACGACGCGGCGAGACCCGCTTGCGAAACCGACGCTAGGTATCGCTTGACCGCCGCTGCATCCGCATCTCGTAAAGACGTATTTCTTGTCTTCAGCGCGCCGGCAGCATCGACAAGATCGCGCCGATAGGCGGCCAGCGTATTCACGCTCGCGCCGCGCTCGGCACTCATCATTTCGAGGAAGTTCTCGATCAGAATGTCGCCCGGAATCGATTTCTGCTTGGCCCGCGTTGGGGGCGATTTCGACATAATACTCCTGCGGCGGCGCGCCCACGGCGAACTATAGCGCGGAAATGGATAAGCTTGCGCAAGTGTTGTAAGCGATGACCATGGCTGGTTTGAAGCGTACGGTTGCATTGGTCGGGATGATGGGCGCTGGAAAAAGCTCGTTGGGCCGCCGTCTCGCGTCGAAGTTGGGCGTCGAATTTCGCGATGCGGACAGCGAAATCGAGACTGCTGCCGGATGTTCGATCAACGATATATTCGACCGCTACGGTGAAGACGGCTTTCGAGACGGTGAGTTCAAAGTCATTGCACGATTGTTATCGTTGCCGCCCCATGTACTGGCGACCGGCGGCGGCGCTTTCGCGCAAGAGCGCGTGCGCGAGCGAATCAAAGCCGACGCGGTTTCTGTCTGGATTAAGGTTCCAGTGGATGTTCTGATAGATCGCGTTGGCCGCCGAGATACACGTCCGCTCTTGCGCCAAGGCGATCCACGCGAAATTCTGGAGCGTCTGTCGAAGGAGCGCGAACCGCTGTATTCCCAAGCCGATCTGACAGTAGACAGCGAAGACGGCCCTCACGGCGCCGCGGTCGCGCGTATCATCGATTCGCTGCGGGAGCGCGAACTGGCATGAGCAATGAGACGGTCCACGTCGCCCTCGCCGGCCGCAGCTACGATATTCACATCGGCGGCGGCATGCTTTCGCGCGCAGGCGAATTGCTCAAGCCGTTTGCGCGCGGCTTGGTGCCCATTGTTACCGACGAGCACGTCGCGAAGCTGCATCTACAAAAATTGACCGCATCGCTGGACGCAAGTGACATCAAATCGAAATCGATCGTTCTTTCACCTGGCGAAGGCACAAAAAGCTTCGCAGGCCTCGAAAAGTTGACGGCTGAATTGCTTGCCTTCGGCGTGGATCGTGGAGGCTTGATCGTAGCTTTGGGCGGCGGTGTTATCGGCGATCTCGCGGGTTTCGCCGCCGGCGTCCTCAAACGTGGCGTGGATTTCGCGCAGATACCGACAACGTTGCTCGCCCAAGTGGATTCTTCTGTCGGTGGAAAAACAGCGATCAACATGCCGGAAGGCAAGAACCTTGTCGGCATGTTCCATCAGCCACGGATTGTTATCTCGGATATCGACACGCTATCCACGTTGCCGAAACGCGAACTGCTTGCCGGCTATGCAGAGGTCTTGAAGTACGGTGCGCTCGGCGATGCAGACTTTTTCACCTGGCTGGAAGTCAATGGCGGGAAAGCGCTGGCTGGCGATATGGCCGCCAGAACGCATATCGTGGCGCGTTCCTGCAAAATGAAAGCCGACATCGTCGCGCGCGACGAGCGAGAGATGGGGGATCGCGCCCTACTGAATCTCGGTCATACGTTCGGTCACGCCCTGGAAGCAGCGACTGGGTTCTCGGATCGCCTTTTGCACGGTGAAGGTGTTGCCATTGGCACAGTGCTGGCTTTGCAACTCTCGACAAAACTCGGCTTTTCGTCGGATGGGGACGCTGCGCGATTTGCGCGGCATTTGAAATCTGTCGGCCTGCCGGCGTCGATAGCCGATATTGCCGGTCCGCGGCCCGATCCCGACACGCTGATTTCGCATATGATGCACGACAAAAAGGTGCACGACGGTAAGCTGACGTTTGTGCTGGTAAAAGGCATTGGCCAGGCGTTCACATCGCGCGACGTTCCGATAGATGCGGTGCGCGCTGTGCTAGATGTAGTCTAATTTTTCAGAGGTCCATCATGGGCACGACATTGTTGGCGGCAGCTGGCATTATTCTCTTGCTGCTGATCCTTTCCGGTATTTTTTCCGGCTCGGAAACGGCGCTCACCGCGGTGTCTCGCGGCCGGATGCATCAGCTTGAGAAAGATGGATCGGTTTGGGCGCGCGATGTGAACCGCCTCGTGGGTGACCGCGAGCGTGCCATCGGCGCGATCCTACTCGGCAACACGTTTCTGAACATTCTTGCATCTTCATTTGCGACATCGTTCCTAGAATCGCAGTTTGGGCCCCGCGCCGTTGCGATCACTGCGGTGGTGATGACACTCCTCATTCTGATCTTCGCCGAGGTTCTGCCGAAAACGCTCGCCATCGCGCGTACGGACCGCTTTGCTCTCGCAGTCGCGCGTCCGATGCGGCTATTCGTGGGATTGCTGGCGCCTATCGTCGGCGCCGTGCAATGGATCGTTTGGCGCTTGCTGCGTCTCTTCGGAATTCGCCAGGAAGAGTCCGGAGACATCATGGACTCGCACGAGGAAATCCGAGGCACCGTGAACCTGCATCACGAGGAAGGCGCGGTAGAGCGCGAGCATCGTGACATGCTTACAGGCGTACTCGATCTGCGCGAGCTTCAAATCGCAGACGTCATGGTCCATCGCAAAGCGATGATCGCGATCGACGCAGACCTGCCTCCTAAAGAATTGTTCTCCGCCCTGATTGAATCCGAACATACGCGCGTGCCCGTCTGGCGCGACAAGCCGGATAATATCATCGGGGTGCTTCGCACGTCAGATGTCGCAGCGGAATTCGCCAAGCGCGGCGGATCGTTCGATGGCTTCGACATTCTCGCGCTGATGGCAGAACCATGGTTTGTGCCGGAAACCACAACGCTCGAAGAACAGATACGCGCATTCCGGATACACCGTTCCCATTTCGCGTTGGTTGTCGATGAATATGGAGCGATTGAAGGCGTCATCACGCGCGAAGATATTCTGGATGAAATCCTCGGCGACATTCCAGACGATCACGAAGCCGAAACGCGCGGCCAGATACGCAAGCAGTCCGACGGCTCCTATGTCGTCGAAGGTTCGACCACGATCCGGGATCTCAACCGCGAACTAGATTGGAATCTACCGGATGAAGAAGCGACCACGATCGCTGGCCTGGTAATTCACGAAGCGCGCACCATTCCCGAGGCGCGCCAGCTTTTCTCGTTTCACGGTTTCAAATTTGAGATTTTGCGACGTCAACGCAACCAGATTACTGCGCTTCGCATCACGCCTAATGCTCCTGCCACATCTCAGCAGGCGTAAGCGTCACCAGCGCGAGTGCATGGATACCGTCGGGCTTAAATTCGGCCGATAAGGCAGCATAGACACGGCGCTGACGCTCGACGCGCGAAGCACCTTCAAAACTCTCCGACACGATGCGCACGCTGAAATGCGTCTCGCCACCCGGTCTCGCGCCGGAATGACCGGCATGTTTGGCACTATCGTCGTCGACGATTAACTCTTTCGGCGCGAATGCTGCCGTGAGCTTTCCATGAATTGTTTGCGCCATCGTCATTTGCCGATTTCCCGCACGGGGGATATCGCGCTGTCAAGCGATAGGTTTTCTTGTTTTTTCATTCTCCTGTCCCATAATTGCGGTATGCCCAAGCCCAGCGAAAAGCCGCGTTTCAAACGCGATATGCGCATCAAACCGGGAGCGTCCGTTCGCGTGGAAACGTCCGCGCATCCTTGCGCCCGTCCGGGCTGCACGAAAGGCGGCGCGCATCAGGTTCCGCGCGCAAAGGACAAGCTCGATGAACGTATCTGGCTTTGCACGGAACACACCCGCGAACACAATGAGCATTGGGACTTCTTCGCCGGCATGAGCGACCGCGAAATCGAATCGTTCCGTATCGACGCGCTCACCGGCCACCGCCCGACATGGCCGCTCGGCAAACGCGCCGCGCGTCTGCGCACGGGGCATGACACGCACTCGCTCGGCGATCATTTGGGGGATTTCGGTGACGTTACGGAACGGCCGCGCCCCGCGGAACGCAAATTGACGCGGCTGCAATTGCTCGCATTGGAGACGCTTCATCTGGAACCGACCGCGACCTTGCAGGAGGCAAAAGCGCGGTATAAGGAACTTGTAAAGCGGTTTCATCCCGACGCGAACGGTGGCGATCGGGGCGCCGAGGAGCGTCTGAAACAGGTTATCAAGGCCTTCAACACGCTGCGCGTGTCGGGGCTGACCTAGAGGGCTCCGGCGCCCTCCTCTCAAGCGGCGGTTTCCGCCCAGAGTTTTATCGGATCACGACATCGGATTTTTCATGGACACCCAACCTCAGGGACTCGATCCCGCTTTCATGCCCGACACGACCGTAGACGCTAAAGCCGTCTTCGGATTCGACGCGAAGATGAAAATTCCCGCCTTCTCGCGCGCGAATGAGTATGTACCCGAGCGCGATTCCGCCTATCGCTTCGACCGCGAAACCACACTCGCGATCCTCGCGGGCTTTGCGTTCAACCGCCGGGTGATGATCCAAGGCTATCACGGCACCGGCAAATCCACGCACATTGAGCAAGTCGCGAGCCGGCTGAACTGGCCGTGCATCCGCATCAATCTCGATAGCCACATCAGCCGTATCGATTTGATCGGCAAAGACGCGATTGTGCTGAAGGACGGCAAGCAGGTTACCGAGTTTCGCGAAGGTCTTCTGCCGTGGTGCTTGCAGCATCCTGTGGCACTGGTCTTCGACGAGTACGATGCCGGACGTCCAGACGTCATGTTCGTCATCCAGCGTGTGCTCGAGGTTCAGGGCAAATTGACGCTGCTCGACCAGAACAAGGTGATCAAGCCGCATCCTGGGTTCCGTATGTTCTCGACCACAAACACGATTGGCCTTGGCGATACGACCGGCCTTTATCACGGCACGCAGCAGATCAATCAAGGTCAGATG
Organism: Rhizomicrobium sp.; assembly: GCA_035551875.1. Classification (GTDB taxonomy): domain Bacteria; phylum Pseudomonadota; class Alphaproteobacteria; order Micropepsales; family Micropepsaceae; genus Rhizomicrobium. The sequence continues at coordinate 13,443 of DASZML010000270.1, read as the reverse complement.
GACCGCTGGTCAATTGTCACCACGCTCAACTATTTGCCGCATGACAACGAAGTGGACATCGTTCTGGCAAAAGTGCCGAACTATTCGTCTGCCGAGAAGAAAAAGCAGATCTCTGCGATGGTTCGTGTTGCCGACATGACGCGTAACGCGTTCATCAACGGTGATCTGTCGACCGTCATGAGCCCGCGCACCGTCATCACGTGGGCCGAGAACGCCGAAATCTTCAACGATATCGGCTTCGCATTCCGCCTCACTTTCCTGAACAAGTGCGATGAACTCGAGCGCGCCAGCGTTGCCGAGTTTTATCAGCGCGCCTTCGGAGAGGAATTGCCCGAAAGCGCGGCCAAAGTTCTCGTTGCATGACGCCGGAAAACCCCGCTGAGCCTTTCAAGCGCGCAGTCGGCACCGCGGTTCGGGCGCTGGCCGGCGAGCCGGAGATGGAAGTCAATTTCTCGGCCGAGCCCCCGTCCTTAAAGGGACTCAAAGTTCGACTTCCCTTGCCGACGCGCAATTTGCCGCCACACGAAGTCGCCGTGGTGCGCGGTCAGGGCGACGCCTATGCGCTTCGCCGTGCCTATCACGAAGACAAAATTCACGATCAATATCGCCCGCAATCCGCGGAAGCCGCTGCGATCTTCGAAGCCGCCGAACAAGCGCGCGTCGAAGCCATTGGCGCGAACGCCATGAAAGGCGTGTCGAACAATCTGACGGCCAATCTCGATGCGAAGCTGACGTCGCGCGGAATTGCCAAAGTGCGTGAGCGTGCGGATGCGCCGCTTGCAGATGCGGTGGCATTGCTTGTGCGCGAGAAGCTCACCGGTCTGCCGCCTCCTGAAAACGCGCAAAAGGCTGTCGATCTGTGGCGTTCCTGGATTGAGGAACGTGCCGGAAAAGATCTCGTAAAGCTCGAAGATACGATGCGCGATCAGAAAGCGTTCGCAAAGCTTACGCGCACGATCTTGCGCGATCTCGAAATGGGCGACGACATTGGCGAGGATTCCGAATCTGACGGCGATAGCGAGTCGTCGGAACCGGAATCGCAGTCTGAACAGGGCGAAGAAGGCGAACAGGATTCCAGCTCGGAAGTTTCCGAAGCCGATATGAGCGAGTCTTCGTCGGACGAAGGCGAAGAAGTCGCGGCCGAGATGCAGTCCGAACAGATGGCCGAACAATCGGAACAGGAGTCCGATGAAGGGATGAAGCCCTATCGACCGGAGCAGGCGTTCGCGCATTCCGACGAGTGGGGCTACAAGGTCCATACCACGCAATTCGACGAAATCGTCGCTGCCACCGAACTCTGCGACGGCGACGAGCTCACGCGTCTGCGCAATTTCCTGGATCAGCAGCTTCAAGCGATGCAGGGCGTCGTCGCGCGGCTGGCGAACAAGCTGCAACGTCTGTTGATGGCGCAGCAGAACCGTACCTGGGAATTCGATCTCGAAGAGGGAATGCTCGACGCATCCCGCCTACCACGGATCATCATGGATCCGATGTATCCGCTCTCCTACAAACAGGAGAAGGACATGACGTTCCGCGATACGATCGTGACCCTGCTCTTGGACAATTCCGGCTCGATGCGCGGCCGCCCGATCATGGTGGCCGCAATGTGCGCGGACATACTCGCGCGCACGCTGGAGCGTTGCGCGGTAAAGACGGAAATTCTCGGCTTCACGACGCGCGCCTGGAAAGGCGGCCAATCCCGCGAGAAATGGATCGCGGACGGGAAGCCGCCACATCCCGGCCGTCTCAATGACCTACGCCATATCGTTTACAAAGCCGCCGATGAACCGTGGCGCCGCGCGCGTAAAAACCTCGGCCTGATGATGCGCGAAGGGCTGCTCAAGGAAAATATCGACGGCGAAGCGTTGATGTGGGCACACAACCGCATGGTTCATCGCCCGGAACAGCGCAAAATCCTGATGGTGATTTCCGATGGTGCACCCGTCGACGATTCAACATTGTCCGTGAACGCCGGTAATTACCTGGAAAAGCACCTGCGCAAGGTGATCGAGGAGATCGAGGAGCATTCATCGGTTGAGCTTACGGCAATCGGCATTGGCCATGACGTCACGCGCTATTATCGCAAGGCCGTCACCATCGTCGATGCCGAGCAGTTGGGCGGGGCGATGACCGAGCAGCTCATCTCATTGTTTGCGGAAGAAAGGGCTCACCTCGCCCACGCCAGTGGCCATCATCGCGTCGGCCCGCGCCGCAGAGCCGCTTAGTAGCCGCCGAAGCCCGAGCGCGGTGGTACCAGCGAGCGCATCATCCAGTATGGCAGGATCAGCAGCAGCGCTGCCATGCTCGTCACGCCCATGTAGTCCAGCATGCGGCCAGTCCAGTCGATCCCCGTGCCAGCGTAAGACGTGGGGAAAGCGATCAGTGACAGCACGAGGCCCCCGAACAGCGAGGCGACGAGCGGCGCCTGCCACCAGCGCGGCCCGCGGAAACGATCAAACAGGAAAATCGCAGTGAGGTGCGCAACGAAGAGACCGGCGGCGAACCCGAGGATGATGCGCGGCGCCACATGGTTTTCGTTCAGGACTTGCTGGATGGCATCGCGAAAGTAGAAGGCCGCGCCGAAGATTGCGGCATAGGCCAGCACAACCTGCGCGAAGGCGTAGCCAGCGCCGTAGCGGCGGCCGGTGAGATGTATCGCGAGGAAAGTCAGTGGCAAGACCAGCAAGCCGATATTCAGCCAGGGCTGTGCGTAGGCCAAAGGCGCTGGTGTTCCGGCGTAAACGAACGATGCGCCGCCCAACGTGACCAGCAGCAACACCGGCACAACAAGCCGAAGTATTGCTCCAAGACCGCTTCCTAAGCGTTTGAAAAAGCTATCTTCGCGCGAACGGAGACTTTGCGTGTTGCCGTTAAAATTGGACGCTCGCCCGATGAGGGGGACTTCGATCGCACTGTCTGCAAAACGACCGCTAAGACCGGCGCCACGTGACGCGTCCACACCCGCTTCGAATACCGCCACGATAACCCCGCCCCCAGCACCGGCGCTGTGTCGCACCTGATGCATTTCGAAACATTATCGCGGAATCAATGCATGCGCCATGCCCATCTTCTAAGACGAGTGACGAAAACGATGGTTACGTCTGTTAAGGCTTAAGCGGACGCGGCCAGTTTCTTGGCAATGGCGCGCTTCAGGCGAACGGCGCGGACGGAAAGCTTGTCGGCCTTGGCCTTCGTCAAAAACGGGTCGATGCCGCCGATACGATCCACAGAACGCAGTGCGTTCATGCTGACCTTGAGGCTGTAAGAATTGCCAAGCGCTTCGCTGGCAAACGAGATGACCTGCAGGTTCGGGCGGTAGATCTTCTTGGTCTTGTTGTTGGCGTGGCTGACGTTATGGCCAACCTGGGTGCCTTTACCGGTCAATTCGCAGCGGCGCGACATGGGGACTCGTCCTGAAAAAGAGGCGCCCTAATAAGGGGACTGCCTCTGCCCGTCAAGGTTTTCAGTCAATCCAAGCGGTTAGTTGGGCTGCCAGCAGGAGTACCGGAATTCCATTGTATTGCTAGTGGGTTCGCCGGCGGCCGTCGGCGTGCAAAAACGCCCGGTCGTCACGAACCATCCTTCAGCCGCCGCGCGGAATTCGGCGGCGGGTAGCGTTCCGACGGGATAGCGGGCGTAGGCCTGCGTGCCGAGGCCGGCCAATCTCGGATTTGTTGCCGTGACGCTGACGCGGCCCCCCGCCCGGTCGTCAGCAACACGCCATGTATTGGCGTTGTATGTAAAATCATGGGGCGGACCGTAGGCGGTCGCATCGTCATCGTCAGCGCAGGCGCTGAGTGTTGCCAGAAGCGCAAGCGCCCCCGCGGCGGCAAAAAATTTGGACCGGTTCATGATCTGCCTGATTCCCTCTGAAGCAGATTGTCATTTCCTACGTGCGTTTGGCACCGGGTGGCTGCTCCACCTGCCAGATATCCACGGCCACGAAGATCGACTCAACCGTATCGCCCGAACCCAGTGGCGCGACAAAGACCTCGCCTCGAAGCCAATGCATGTTTTTGAAGGCAATACGCGAGGAGGCGCGAATGGGCTCCTTGCGATCCAGCATGCAGTTGATGATCTTCAACCAGCGTGTCGCAATTTCCGGGGGAAACGACTCGCGAACCTTCAAGCCCTTCAATTGACCAAATGTCTGTTCGACCTTGGTGCCCGCGACACGGATGCTGTAGTCCCGCTCGGCTTTCGTCTCGACAACATCGAACAGAATAATATTGGCCAGAAAATCGCGCATGCCACGGGGCGTGATGCTGTCGCGCGGTGGCATCGGCTTTTCCTGGCACAAAGACATCCAGTACTCGCGCGCCTTGATCGTCAACGGCCGGGCAAGCGCAAGCGGCGCGTCGAATAGTATTTCCGGAAGTGCGTCGGGCGAGGACGCATTATCGCCCGATGAAAAATCCATTCCTTGTCCAATCAATCTGGAAACAGCTTCGAATGCAGCGGCAGCGCCGCGCGCCGAGGAATGATGCGCTTGGAGTTGCGGATCAGATAGGGACGCGAGTTCCGAGCGTCAAGCGGCAAAAATGTGGCGAAACAATTCACGAGCCGCCGAAAATGGCAGCGACTTTCCTTCTACGACGGACGCCTCGAGCTTCCGCGCAGCATTTTCGAGTTTCTCGCTTTGGGAAACCTCGTCCGCCAGCATCGATTGCACTTCGCTCCAAAACCATCGCCGCGCCTGGTCTTCGCGTAATTTTTTCAAATGGCCGGCTTTTTCCATCGCCTTATGCAGTAAGCGCATTGCTTCCCATGCTTCGGCGATACCCTCATGGCGAAGTGAAGAAACCTTCAACACTTGCGGCGGGAGCGCGGGATACTTCGGACGCATGAGATGAAGTGCCGCATGATAGTCTGCGGCTGCGCGGTTCGCGGCCTGGAGCAAATCGCCGTCGGATTTGGTGACGAGAACAAGATCGGCAAGCTCCATTACACCGCGTTTGATTCCTTGCAGATCGTCACCTGCACCAGGATTCACCAGCAGCGTAAAGACATCAACCATCTCGGACACCGCCGTCTCGGATTGTCCGACGCCAACCGTTTCGACGAGCACAACATCGAACCCTGCTGCTTCTGCCAGCAGCATCGCTTCGCGTGTGCGGCGCGCGACACCGCCGAGTGTCGTACCTGCGGGCGATGGACGAATGAACGCCTTTGGATCGCGCGCGAGCTTTTCCATTCGCGTTTTGTCGCCGAGGATCGAACCGCCGGAACGGCGCGAGGACGGATCGATGGCCAGCACGGCTACCTTATGTCCGCTACCCGTCAAGTAGCTTCCGAAGGCTTCGATGAAAGTCGACTTGCCTGCGCCGGGTGCGCCAGAGATGCCGAGCCGCATAGCCTTGCCTGCGTAGGGCAACGCTGCAGACAACAGGCTTTCCGCATCCGCACGGTCGGCAGGCTTTGTGGATTCCGCAAGTGTTATGGCGCGCGCCAAAGCCCGGCGATCGCCCGACCGCAGCGCCTCGATGCCCACGTCCTTTACCTTTCGCTCGGTCATAATTGGAACATCTTGGCAGGCACATTTATGGTCGTACGCGAACCGCCGCGTTCATCCGAACCGATTGTGTCTGGGAGTCGTCCATGCCGGAAGGCCGTTTCCGTCGAATTCTGTTTGCGCTTCTCGGCGTTGGCGCTATCGCGCATCCCGGCGTTGCGAACGCGCAGACGCCACGCCTCGAAGCGGCATACTCGGTCGCCTTTTGGGGCATCTCGTTCGGGCATACCAACTATGATGGAAAGATCGGCGACGGCGCGTACAGCGCGAAGATGCATTTCGAGACTAGCGGTATCGTTTCGGTGTTCTGGAATTCGAAGATCGATGCAACTGTCGACGGACATATCGCAGCTCACAGCATCTCGCCATCGCTCTACGATTCTTATTCCACAGATCACAATAGCAAGCTTCAACGCGTGAAGGTTGCCTTCAACGGCGACATGCCATCCACAACGGCCGAGCCGCCGTACAACTCAACCAAATATCCTGTGACGGATGAACAAAAGAAGGGCGCTATCGATCCGATGAGCGCCATAACGTCGATCATTTCCGGCGTGAAAGCCGATGAAAGGAATCCCTGCGGCACAGGTGTTCAGGTGTTTGACGGCCGCCGCCGCTACGACGTCATGTTCACTTACGTCAAAGACGAGCCGGTCAAGATGCCGAATGGCGTCTTCAACGGCACCGCGCATCTTTGCCAGATCCACTACAACCAGATCGCAGGTTACAAGCAGAAGATCGTCAAAGAAGGCAAAGCGCTTCCGCCAATGTTCGTGGACTTTGCGGATGTGCCCGCGAAAGACGCGCCGAACGGACACTTCGTCATTGCGATTAAGCTGTGGTCAGCGCTTTCGTGGGGCACAGTCACGGCGACGCTCGACGGCATCAAGGTCGATGGCGCCGCGCCGCCGGGGATGAAGGCCTGATCGACCTCGTTCTGACGTGCAGGTAAAAATCCCGCCGGGAGAGCGATTCCATGTACCAGTTTCTACACGATATGCATTGGGTTCTGCCGTTTCGCAGCCCGCTGGCCACAATGCTTGCCGACGGATTTACATTTCTCGGCTACACGCCGTTCTTCCTCATCTTCATGCCGCTGGTTTATTGGTTCTGGGACCGCAGCCTATTCATGCGGTTGGCGGTGGTGATTGTGATCACCGCGATCCTCAATGGCTGGCTGAAGGACTACTGGCAAGATCCTCGGCCGCCGGTGGAATTGCAGCTCGATCACGATCGTGTCGCCGGCTCATATGGCCGGCCGAGCGGCCATGCGCAAGTCGCCGCGGCGATGTGGTTTTGGCTCGCTTATGAGATCCGCCGACGCTGGGCATGGATGGTCGCTACATTCATAACCGTGGCAGTCTCGCTGAGCCGTCTTTATCTCGCCGTGCATGACATTGACGATGTCCTGACGGGTCTCGCGCTGGGCATCGGCGGATTGTTTCTACTCGCCATTCTCATAAGCCCACGCTTCAATTGGTGGCGTGCGTTGCCCAATTGGGTCCACTACATCGCTTTTGCCGTCCTGTTCGCTGTGTTGTGGTGGTCTTGGCCGATCTCGAAATATCCCGCTGATACCGAGAACACACTGTTCTTTTTCATCGGCGCATATACGGGCGCGATCCTCGACCACCGGGCCGTACCGACGCAACCCAAGCGGCCCGCGTGGTGGGTTTGCATCGTGTTGGGCGTGCTCGGCGTCGTCGGGTTGTTCGCGCTTCGCATAGTGCTTACTGCGCTTTTAGGCCGCCTTCATATTGTGCCGGACGTCGCGGGCGGCTTGATCGCGTTCACGCTGGGCGGCTACATGACCGCAATCGCGCCGTTTTTGTTTCGTCTCGTCGGCGTTGGCTGCGAGCCGCCGGTACACATCAAGCAAGGCTTGATCACCGAGGAACAGGTTTAGCTATTCGGCTGCATGCTCCAAGTGCTGCGCGCGGATGAGTTTCAGTACATCGCGCGCCGCGTCCGGGATGTTCGTACCGGGGCCGAAGATCGCGGCAACGCCAGCGCGTTTCAGGAAGTCATAGTCCTGTGCGGGGATCACGCCACCGACCACGACGAGAATGTCTTCGGCTTTCTGCTTCTTCAGCGCATCGATAAGCATTGGTACGAGGGTCTTGTGACCTGCCGCCTGGCTGGAAATGCCGATGACGTGCACGTCGGCTTCGATCGCATCTTTGGCGACTTCTTCCGGCGTCTGGAATAGCGGACCGATATCGACGTCGAAACCGAGATCGGCGAACGCGGTGGCAATCACTTTCGCGCCGCGGTCGTGCCCGTCCTGCCCCATCTTCGCAACGAGCATGCGTGGGCGCCGGCCTTCTTCCTTCGCGAAGGTTTCGATATCGCCACGGATCGCAGCGAATTCATTGTCTCCCTCGTAAGCACCACCGTACACGCCCGAGATGGAACGAATTTCGGCACGGTGGCGGCCGAACACCTTCTCCATCGCTTCAGAGATTTCGCCGACCGTGGCGCGCGCTCGAGCTGCATCGATAGCAAGCGCTAGTAGATTGCCGTCGGCCTTCGCGCCCTCGACCAGCGCAGCGAGTGCGGCTTTGAGCTTGGCCGGATCGCGCTTCGCTTTCACATTTTTCAACCGTGCGATCTGCGCATCGCGAACGCTCGCGTTGTCGATGTCGCGAACTTCTAGTTCATCTTCTTCTGCGAGTTGAAACTTGTTGACGCCGACGATCACGTCTTCGCCACGATCCACGCGCGCTTGGCGGCGCGCTGCCGCTTCTTCGATCTTGAGCTTGGGAATGCCGGCCTCGACCGCCTTGGTCATGCCGCCCATCTTTTCGACATCGTCGATGATGGCTTGGGCGTGCGTCGCAAGCGCGTGCGTAAGTGCTTCGACGTAATACGAACCGCCCAACGGATCGACGACGCGCGTAACCTGGCTCTCGTTCTGCAAGATCAATTGCGTGTTGCGAGCGATGCGTGCCGAGAATTCCGTCGGCAGCGCGATGGCTTCGTCAAACGAGTTGGTGTGCAGCGATTGTGTGCCACCCAACACCGACGCCAACGCCTCTATCGTCGTTCGCACGACGTTGTTGTAGGGATCCTGTTCCGTCAGCGACACACCCGATGTCTGGCAATGCGTGCGCAGCATCAGGCTTTCCGGGTTTTTGGCGCCGAAACCCGCCATGATCTTCGACCACAGTGTCCGCGCGGCGCGCAGCTTAGCCACTTCCATGAAAAAGTTCATACCGATGCCGAAGAAGAACGACAGGCGCGGCGCGAAGGAATCCACATCCAAGCCCTTCGCCTTCGCGGCGCGAACATATTCGATGCCGTCGGCCAATGTGTAAGCGAGCTCCTGCACCGCCGTCGCGCCGGCTTCGTGCATGTGATAGCCGCTGATCGAGATCGAATTGAACTTCGGCATCTTCTTCGCCGTGTATTCAATGATGTCGGCGACGATGCGCATGCTCGGCGCAGGCGGATAGATGTAGGTGTTCCGCACCATGAATTCTTTGAGGATGTCGTTCTGAATTGTGCCCGAGAGTTTTTCCGGCGAAACGCCCTGCTCTTCGGCCGCAACGATATAGTTCGCCATCGTTGGAATAACGGCGCCGTTCATCGTCATCGACACGCTCATCTTATCGAGGGGGATTTTGTCGAAGAGGATTTTCATGTCCTCGACGCTGTCGATCGCCACGCCCGCTTTGCCGACATCGCCCGATACGCGCGGATGATCGCTGTCGTAACCGCGATGCGTGGCGAGATCGAACGCCACCGACAATCCCATCTGACCGGCGGCCAGATTTTTTCGATAAAACGCGTTGGACTCTTCGGCCGTGGAAAAGCCGGCGTATTGCCGGATGGTCCACGGACGGCCGGCATACATCGTCGCGCGTACGCCGCGCGTGAATGGCGCCAGACCTGGTGCGGTGTTTGCTTCAATTCCTTCTAGATCGGCGGCGGTATAGAGCGGCTTTACGGCGAAGCCTTCTGGCGTTTGCCAATCCAGGCTCGCCAGCGGCTTGTCCTTGAGTTCTTTCTGCGCGAGGGCGGCCCATGCCTTTGGGTCTTTGCCGCTCATTTCATGCTCTCCCTGATACCGAGGCGCGGAGTATCGCAGGTGCGAAATGCCGGTCAATTTGTGCCGTTGCGTCAAAGGACGTCGGTGGTGTGAATGGTCTGCCTACGGAGTGTTGAGTCGCGAGGGGCGTCGTCTACCAACGAATCTGTTGATCACTATATCTAGTCGTAATAGAATCATTGACTTTCTACAGCTTGTATGAGAACAAAGCATGTTACCGAGTCGGTTAGCGATTCGTCTCTGATTCGTGCCGTCTGTGTTCACGGTCGTTAACCGGGCATCCACAGAGCGCTTCACAGAGGCTTTTCTGCCGCCTTGAAGCACCGCTCCGAAATCGCGATGTTGAGCCCAATGAACGCCAAGCGCGTAATTCCTGGCGTGAACCGCAGCGACGTCCGCGTATCGGCGATCCTCGGCCCCACGAACACCGGCAAGACCCACTACGCCATCGAGCGGATGGTGGCGCATCGCTCCGGCATGATCGGCTTGCCGCTGCGTCTTCTCGCGCGCGAGGTTTACGACAAGATCGTGCGGCTGAAAGGCGCGAATGTCTGCGCGCTCATTACTGGCGAAGAGAAGATCGTTCCGCCGGATGCGCGCTACTTCGTTTGCACCGTCGAAGCGATGCCCCTGGATCTGCGTGTTTCGTTTCTCGCGATTGACGAAATTCAGCTTTGCGCCGATCCAGAGCGCGGACACATCTTCACCGACCGCCTGCTGAACGCGCGCGGCGAAGACGAAACGCTGTTCATGGGCGCGGAGACGATGCGCGGCACGATCCAACGATTCGTACCGCAGACCCATTTCATCACGCGGCCGCGCTTCTCTGATCTCGCCTACACGGGCCACAAGAAACTCACGCGCCTGCCCCGCCGCTCCGCCATCGTCGCATTTTCTGCGGAAGATGTTTACGGCATCGCCGAGCTTGTACGCCGTCAACGTGGTGGCGCGGCGGTCGTGCTCGGTGCGTTGTCGCCACGAACGCGTAACGCGCAGGTCGCGCTCTATCAATCCGGCGACGTCGATTTCCTCGTCGCGACCGACGCCATTGGCATGGGCATCAATATGGATGTCGATCATGTCGCGTTCTCGGCACTCGAAAAATTCGACGGAGCTGGCGTTCGTCCATTGAGGCCGGAAGAGGTCGGACAAATCGCAGGTCGCGCCGGCCGCCACATGAACGACGGCACCTTCGGCACGACGGGCGATGCGGAATCCATCGACGAAGAAACCGTCACGCGCGTCGAAGGCCATCGCTACGAGCCGGTGCGCGTTTTGCAATACCGCAACTCGGCGCTTTCGTTTCATTCGATCGATGCGCTGATCTCTTCGTTGGAAGAACCTGCCCCAACGCGCGGGCTGGTGAAGGCAAGAACAGCAATTGACCTCGCCTCGCTACGCGCGATGGCGGCTCAAGAGGAGATTGCGGCGATGACCCGCGCTCCTGCGGCGGTCCGAATGCTGTGGGATGCGTGCCAACTCCCGGATTTTCGCAAGCTCAATGTCGAAGAGCATGTGAAGCTCGTCTCGCAGATCTATCGGTATCTGATGAGCGACGAAGGTGTGCTGCCGGAAGACTGGTTCGCACGTCAGGTCTCGCGTCTCGATCAAACCGAAGGCGATGTGGCGACGCTCTCAGGCCGGCTCGCGCAAATCCGCACATGGACCTACGCCACGCACCGTCCCGGCTGGTTGAAAGACGCTGCGCATTGGCAGGAACAGACACGCGCAGTGGAAGATCGCTTATCGGATGCGCTGCATGAACGCCTGACGCAACGCTTCATCGACCGCCGCACATCGGTTCTAATGCGTTCGCTGCGCGACGAAGATTCAATCCATCTCACGCTTGACGATTCTGGCACTGTCGCCATCAGCGGCGAAACCATCGGGCAGCTGCAAGGCTTCCGCTTCACGCCAGATGTGCGCGCCGAGGGAATTCATGGCCGAACCTTGCGCGCGGCGGCATTCAAGGGTCTGGATGGCGAGTTTCATGCGCGCTTGAAACGTCTGACCAGCGCGGCCGCGACGGACATCACGCTCAGCGAACACGGCAAGCTCTGGTGGGACGGCGCGACCGTCGGCCATCTCGAAGCCGGCACGGATGCTTTGCGGCCGCGTATTATCGTTCACGCCGACGAACAACTCGGAAACGATTTCCGCGCGCAGATTCAATCCAGGCTCGATGAGTGGCTGAAGGCGCGCATCGAACTCAAGCTGGAGCCATTGATGGCGCTCGATCGCGCGACCGATGCGAAACCTGGCACACCGCAAGCCCTGCCGGCGGAAGCACGCGGCCTCGCCTATCAGCTTTGCCAGAACTTCGGATCGCTGGATCGCAAGCAGGCCACGCTGCCGCCGGATGAGCGCGCGGCGATGCGATCGCTGCGCGTCTTTGGCGTCCGCTTCGCACGGCGTTCGATCTATATGCCCAAACTGATCCGGCCCGACGCCGCTACTTTGCTCGCGTTGCTATGGGCTGTGAAACATCGCGTCGAACAGATTCCGCCGCCGCCCCACGCCGGTCTTACGTCGTATGACGTCGAGCGCGACATGCCGCGCGGCTTCATCGCTGCCGCCGGTTTCGCTGTGGCCGGGCCGCGCGCCATCCGGCTCGACATGCTCGACCGTCTCGAACAAGAGCTCGACGCGGCGGTGACGAGCGGTGCCACCGCGGATGCTGCAACACCAAAGCTCGTGTCGCTGCTCGGCTGCGATCGCGCGACGCTCGACAAGATACTTGGATCGCTCGGTTGGAAACCTGTGGAAGTTGCCGGTGGCGAAATACCTTCTACAGTGCTGCGTCACTCAAGGCCGCAAGAGCAGCCGCGCAAGCAACATGGCAAGCAGAAACACAAACCGCAGCGTCGCGAGAAACCACTCAAAGTCGATCCGAACTCGCCTTTCGCGAGCCTTGCCATGCTGGTGAACAAGCGTTGAGCGACGGCAAAATCCGCATCGACAAATGGCTATGGCAAGCGCGCTTCCACAAGACGCGCTCGCTCGCGCAAGCAGCGGCGATGAAGGGTCACATCCGCGTCAACGGCCGCCGCATCGAAAAAGCCAGCGTGGAAGTTCGCATTGGTGATCTGCTCACGGTTCCGTGGGGCCGTGATGTCGTCGTTGTGCGGGTGAAGGGCTGTGGAATCCGGCGCGGCCCGGCGACAGAGGCGCAAACCCTCTACGAAATCCTCACAGACGACGCGCTTGATCCCGGCGCGCGCGCGCCTTAAGGGACATTTCCGGTTCTTCAGAGAGTGCCATGACCTACGTCGTCACCGACGCGTGCATCAAGTGCAAGTATATGGATTGCATCGAAGTCTGCCCCGTGGACTGTTTCTACGAAGGCGACAACATGCTTGTGATCGATCCGGACGTTTGCATCGATTGCGGTGTCTGTGAGCCGGAATGTCCGCCGGAAGCCATCAAGGCCGACACCGAGAGCGGCCTGGAACGCTGGCTTACGCTCAATGCCGATTACGCCAAGAAGTGGCCGAACATCACCCAAAAGGGCACGCCGCCGGCCGACGCCAAAGAACATGACGGCGAAGAGGGTAAGTTCGAGAAGTACTTTAGCGACAAGCCTGGCAACGGCGACTAGGCGTCCGGGCTACGTGTTTTGTGTGTCCAGGAAATTTACCAGTCCTCAGGTGTTATTTTAACGACTTGCGGATCGCGATCTTTTGCTCTTTCTAAACAACTCGTGCAATCCCTTGAAACTATGACTTTTTATCACCTGCATTTAAATAAACTCTGTCGTTTCAACAGCTTGTGTAAGAATACTCTTCCATTTTTAGAATTCTTCTGATACAGTCTCAAGGCACGCCCCCAACCGGATTAATCCCTTTCCGGCGCCCGCTACGTTTCTGTTGCAGTGCATATG
>DASZML010000269.1:0-1643 GCA_035551875.1 Rhizomicrobium sp. | reverse complement strand
CCGTGCTATCTCGGCCGTTATCGCGGCATCTACGATGAGCCACGTTCGGTGGTCGAGCGTTTCGGGGAACTAGTCGAAGCGCCGCGCCATCGCGAGCGCTCCTTCTGCTGCGGCGCCGGTGGAGGACAAATGTTCCTCGGCGAAGAGAAAGGCAAGCGCATCAACATCGCCCGCGCGCAGGAGCTGGTTTCGACGGGCGCGGACACGGTTGCGGCGGCCTGCCCGTTCTGCGCCTCGATGTTTCGCGATGCGCTCAAAACCGTGTCGGATCAGCCGCCGAAGCTTCTGGATATTGCGCAGATTGCGGCGCAATCGATCGAAGCTCCTTAGAACGCTGACGGGCAACGGCCAGCTCTTTAAGCCGCGTTTCATTCACTGGCCCCGCCTCGCAGTAGAGGTCAAACCCAATTTGCAAACCTCGATCAGACAATGATCGGGACACTTCGGCGGAGATTCCGAACCCCCGGTTGCGCGACTTTAAAAAGATGCCGCAAAAGACGTCAATGCTATACGAATTCGCCAGAGAAGCCCAAACGCCGGGTTCGGATGGCAGGCGCGCCAACAGCATTTTTACGCCGTCGTCAACGTCGTCACTGGGGTCGCAGTTTCTTGATTCGATTTCAAAGATCCACCGACCTTTTTTGGGGAACCGCGCGCCTTTCCGCGCAGCTGAGGACGGCTCACAACGCAGGATTGCTGAAATCCGATCGGGGTCAAGTTCCTCCCCGTAAACACGCAAGGCGACTTTCCAGCGATCAACAGGTCCGCCGAACCACGCCGTGCCTTCGGGCGCGCCCGCAGGCTCCCGCCGCGAAATGGGCTTCTTCATCAGAATGAACCTAGCACGACCTTGATCGATGCCGGCTTGCGGTTTACCGACGCGCCACCCGGCTGCCGCGGGCAGTCGAGTGGCCGTGCGCCTTTTCAGACGCTCAGAGAACTTCTTCGGACCAGGTTTCCAGAACCGACTTCACCTTCGCGGTGAACTGATCGCCCAGCGCGCCGTCGATCAGCCGGTGATCGAACGTGAGAGCAAGATAACACTGCGACCGAATGGCGATGGCATCGTCGATCACCACCGGAACCTTTTCCACCGTGCCCACGCCCAGGATCGCCACCTGCGGCTGGTTGATGATGGGCGTCGCGAAGACGCTCCCGAAGCTGCCGAAGTTGGTAATCGAGAAGGTGCCGCCCTGAATCTCGTCCGGCTTGAGTTGCCGCGCCCGGGCGCGCGAGGCAAGATCGACGATGGAACGCTGCAGGCCCAGCACGTTCTTCTCGTCGGCACTGCGGATCACAGGCACAATCAGCCCGTTTTCCAGCGCCACCGCGATGCCAAGGTTGATCTCGTTGTGATAGAGGATGTTCGTGCCATCGATGGACGCGTTGACGATGGGGAACTGCCGCAGCGCTTCCACCGCGGCTCTGGCCACGAACGGCAGGAAGGTCAGCGACATGCCGTAGCGCGCGGCAAAGTCCTCTTTGTGTTTCGCGCGCATTTTGGCGACGCGCGTCATATCCACGCGATGCACGGTGGTCACGTGCGCCGAGATGCGCTTGCTGAGCACCATGTGCTCGGCGATTTTCTGCCGCATGTTGCTCATCGGCTCGACCCGAGTCTTCGCGGTGGGTTGCGCCTGGCC
>DASZML010000268.1:0-5025 GCA_035551875.1 Rhizomicrobium sp. | reverse complement strand
GCGCCGTTCCACTCGCCGACACGCGTGAACCGGCGACGCACGCCTTCAAAATTGGCGAGCGCTTTGCGAATCTTATCGTCGGAAATGCCAAGTTCTCGCGCGACGGTAATCGCCGCCAGGGCGTTCTGGACATTGTGTTCGCCCGGCATCGGCAGGCTGATGCCATCAAGCCGCGTCTCAGTTCCCTTGCGGCGATCGGTGACGATCACATCGAAATGCGACGCGCCTTCCGAGAACGAAATGTTCGTGGCGCGAATATCCGCTTGCGGGTTGAAACCGTAGGTCACGATACGGCGATCTTCGATGCGGCCAATCATGGCCTGCACTTCGGGGTGATCGAGGCAAAGCACGGCAAAGCCGTAGAACGGAACCTGTTCCACGAATCGCTGGAATGCATCGCGCATGCGCTCAAACGTGCCGAAATAGTCGAGATGATCGGGATCGACGTTGGTGACGACAGCGATAGTCGCGGGTAGACGGAGAAACGTTCCGTCGCTTTCATCGGCTTCAACGATCACCCAATCGCCGGCACCAAGCTTCGCGTTCGTGCCGTACTGATTGATGATACCGCCATTGACGATGGTCGGATCGAGACCGCCCGCATCGACGAGCGCGGCGGTCAGTGTCGTCGTCGTCGTTTTTCCATTGGTCCCGGCAATAGCGACGCAATTGCGAAGCCGCATGATTTCGGCCAGCATCTCAGCGCGACGTACGAGTGGCAATTGCGCAGCGCGCGCGGCATCGAATTCCACGTTGCCGGGTTTCACCGCCGAGGAGTAAACGACGACGTAAGCGTCATTGATGTTGTCCGCACTATGGCCGACCGCGATTGGAATTCCCATCGCGCGCAGCCGTTTCACGTTCGCGTTCTCGACCGCATCCGAACCGCGCACCTTGTAGCCGAAATTGTGCATGATCTCGGCGATGCCGCTCATGCCAATACCGCCGATGCCAATGAAATGGATCGGCCCGATATCGAGCGGAACGCGCGTGGGCGATTTCGCGATCATGCCGCCCTCGCGATCTTGTCGACCACGTCGGCAAGACGTTGGGCAGCGTCGGGCTTGGCATTCGCATGCGCCGCTGCTGCACGTTTCGCGAGATCTTCCGGATGCGAGAATGCGCTGTCCAACATCGCCGCCAGCATTTCTGGCGAAAGATCGCGTTGCGCAACGCGCCATCCGCCACCGGCTTCCACCAGCGCGTCTGCGTTCGGTGTCTGATTGTCGTCAAGCGCATGCGGCAGCGGAACAAGAATTGCGGGCCGGCCAATCACCATCAGCTCCGCCACAGTGCCGGCACCGGAACGGCCGATGACGAGATGTGCCTTCGCCATCCGCATCGCAAGATCGCCGAAGAACGGCGCCAACTCGGCTTTCACTTCATTCTTACTATATGCGGCACGAACGGCTTCGAGATCTTCCGGACGGCATTGCTGAACCACGTTCAGCCGCGCCCGCATTTGGGGCGAAAGCTGGCGGATCGCAGCTGGAACAATTTCACTTAACGCGCGGGCGCCTTGGCTTCCGCCAAACACGAGCAGATTGAGCGGGCCGTTCTGCGTCGGCGTGTCGTAAGACGCACCATTGAGCGCAACGACATCGGGACGCACTGGATTGCCAGTATAGACAACCTTCGACATTTCCTTCGGCAGAAAACGTTTAAGCGGCAATCCACCGGCGATTGCGCGCACATAATCGGCAACAACGCGATTGGCGCGTCCAAGCACGGCATCCGGCGCGACGATGGCCGTGGGAAAGCGCGCAACAATCGCCGCGATCATCACCGGCAAGCTGGGATAACCGCCAAAACCAATCACCGCTGCCGGGCGAATGCGTAGCAGTTTTGCGAACGCAACGAGCACGCCTGCCAGAATCTCGAACGGCGCCGTCATCAGGCGCAATCTGGAACGATCAGAAAATGCCGCTGCCGGAACGATCTCGACAGAGGCGCCGGGAAAATATGTGGGATAGTTCGTGCCACGAGCATCCGTCATCACAACGATCTTGTGGCCACGCTTGGTAAGCTCCGCCGCCAGTGCTTGCGCCGGGAAGAGATGTCCGCCGGTCCCTCCGGCTGCGAGAACGATGGTGCTCATGCCACCGCCTCGCGCAGGAAACCGAAGGCGTGGTGATCGCGCTCACCAATCTTCGGACGCTGCCGCGTGACCGACAAAGCGAAGCCCATCGTCATCGCAACAGCAAACAGCGACGATCCGCCATAGGAGATGAAGGGCAGCGTCATGCCTTTGGCGGGCAGCATGTTCATCGCCACGCCCATATTGATGAACGACTGCAGCGCGACAACGAACGCGAGGCCTGCTCCGGCAAGCTGCGCAAAGGGATCGCGCGCGCGGGCGGCACGCAGCAAGAGCCGCACACTTAGGATACAGAACAGGACGGCTATGATGCCGCATAGGGCGAAGCCGAACTCTTCGCCGGCCACGGCGAAGATAAAATCGGAGTGCGCATCGGGAATGCGATACTTGATTGTGCCTGCCCCCGGACCGACGCCGGCCAAACCGCCATGCTCGAAGGCCTTCATTGCGAGGCCAGCCTGATATCCGGTTTTGCCATCATCGAGGAACTGAACCACACGATGATGGATGTACGGCACGAACACATACAGCAGCGCGAACAGTACACTGCCGACGCTGCCCAAGATGCTCGTCCAGATCAGCGGCAAGCCGTTAAAGAAGAGCAACGCGGCCCAAAGCGCCAGCAGCACAGCCGTCTGACCAAAATCGGGTTGTTGGGTCAGCACAAGCAACGCGGGGAGTAATATGCAAAATGCGATCAATTCCTTCGCCAGAACAACGCCGCGGAGTTTGATCGGAACGGGATCGGCGAGGATAGCCGCGCCGAGAACAGCGAAACTCGGCTTGAGAAATTCCGATGGTTGCAGCGTCGTGAAACCGAGATCGATCCAGCGCTTCGCGCCCAATACTTCGCTGCCCGTGAAGAGTACCGCGAATGAACCGATGATCGCCAACGCGAAAACGATGGCTGCGCCGATCTTAATCGCGCGCAACGAGAGAAGCGATGTAAAAGCTAGAATACCGGTCGCGATCAATGCGAACGCGATCTGTTTGACAGCATAGCGGAAATCTCCGGCGGTGAACGGCCCGCCGGTCGCAGCAGGGCTCGCCGCGAAAGCCAGCATCAGGCCAATGCCGATAAGCGCGAACATCGCGATCAGAGCCCAGCGATCGACGGTCCACCACCAGGCCGAAAATCCGGTTCTATCAGAGCGCGACATGCTCATGAGGCTTGCCGCTCCGGTGCGGAAAGTTGCGCGACGAGATCGCGGAACACGTCACCACGCTGTTCGTAATCCTTGAACTGATCGAAGGACGCGCAGGCCGGCGACAACAGTACAACGGGCGACACGCCACAGGAATTGCGCGCGTCCGCGTAGGCAAGCTCAACCGCGCGGTCGAGGGTGCGCGCTTCTTCATGCGGCGTCGAACTCAGGGAGTTGGCAAAATCGCCGGCAGCTTCGCCAATCAGATAGGCTTTGCTGACGCGGTTGAAGAATGGCTTAAGGCTCTCAATGCCGCCCTCTTTCGCGCGGCCGCCGACAATCCAGTAGATGTCATCAAAGCAAACCAACGCACGTTGTGCAGCATCCGCATTGGTTGCTTTGGAGTCATTGATGAAGCGCACCTTTCCGATGCGGCCCACATCCTCCATGCGATGCTGGAGGCCAGGGAAGCTGGCAATGGCTTCAACGATGGCGCGAGAGTCTTTCACGAAGGGCTTTACGGCGGCATAGGCAAGCGCCGCGTTCTGCCAGTTGTGTGCACCGGGCAGATGCGTTGCGGAGGCGAGGTCCATCACCTTAGCCGCGCGTTGGCCTTGAGCGTCATACAGCGCGCCGTCGAGTACGAATACGCCGCGACCCAAAACTTTTCCAACGGAGACTGGAACCGCTTCTGCGCCACCGTTTGAAGACAACTGCGTATAGATCGACGATGTCAGCGCATCGTCCACACCGATGCAGATACGGCCAGACTTGGCGGTCTGCTTCAACAAGCGCGCTTTTACTGCCGCGTAGTTTTCCAGCGTGCCATGCCGGTCGATATGATCTGGCGTGATGTTGGTGAGAACGCTGACATCCGGCGTAAGACTAGGGGAAAGATCGATCTGATAAGATGAGATCTCCAGTACATAGATCGTCTTGGCGGCAGGCGGCGCCAGTTCGAGCACCGGCTCGCCGATATTGCCGCCGATCTCTGGCGAATATCCGCATTGCGACAAGATATGGCCGATCAGCGCAGTCGTCGTCGATTTGCCGTTCGTGCCAGTGATCGCGATGATCGGCCTGCGGCTTTCCGCGTTACGATCTGGGCGAATTTCGCGAGCGAAGATTTCGACATCGCCGATGATCTCGACATTTGCATCCTTCGCCGCGCGAACAACCGCGTGCGGTTCCGGATGGGTAAGCGGAACGCCAGGACTTACCACCAATGCCTTCAGTTTCGCCCAAGGCCATTCGGCGAACGGCTTGATAATCGCGCCTTCTATGCGCGCCGCCGCGCGATCGGCTTCGTTATCGTCCCAAGCGAATACAAGCCCGCCGCCACGCACCAGCGCCTTCACGGACGACAAACCGGATCGTGCCAGTCCGAAGACGGCGACATCGGCTTTCGTGAAGGTGTGGGTTTCGATCATCGGGTTACCGCAGCTTCAAGGTTGCGAGGCCGAGCAACGCCAGCACGACCGCGATGATCCAAAAACGGATCACCACAGTGGACTCTTTCCAGCCGAGCTGTTCGAAGTGGTGATGGATCGGCGCCATCTTGAACACGCGCTTGCCGGTGAGCTTGAACGACGCGACTTGCACGATCACCGAAACCGCTTCCATGACGAACAGACCGCCGATGATGGCGAGAACGATCTCATGCTTGATCGCGACTGCGACGGCGCCGAGCGCGCCACCAAGCGCGAGCGACCCTGTATCGCCCATGAACACCATCGCGGGCGGTGCGTTGTACCAAAGAAAACCCAGACCGCCTCCGATGAG
>DASZML010000267.1:0-4196 GCA_035551875.1 Rhizomicrobium sp. | reverse complement strand
GCGCACAAGCGCTACAATGGATGTTCTTCGAGCAATATAGCCACGAGCCTTATGTCGCCGTTGCGCGCTTCATAAAGGCCTACGGCACACCCGAAATCCAGGAACGCCGCAAAAACGAATGGCCGGTGCTGATGGAGCGCGCCAACGCGGCGCTGGGCGTAATGGAAACGCACCTTTCCGAAAACGATTGGTTCGCAGGCGAGCGCTACTCCGTCGCCGACATCGCTCTTTATGGTTACACTCACGCCGCGGACGAAGGCGGTTTCGATCTTTCTCGCTACCCCGCCGTGACGGCATGGCTCAAACGCGTGACGGAACAGCCGGGCCATACGCAGATGTGACCGCTCAAATAACAGGCGATCTCGCGAATGCTTGCCTTTGCGCGCTCAGCACCTTTTTATGGCGCCGAAGGTGAGCGCGTGAACATTCAAACTTCCAGCCGGATCGATCTGCTCGATGGCGACGCGTTGCGCCGCGATCTGACCGCGCTTGCGCACGCAAATGCGGACAAGACACAACTTCGCAAACTCGCACTCGCGCTCGTCAAGCAAACTTTCAATACCGCGCGCGAGCGTGTGAAAGAACGCGTGCTCAGCAACGCGATGCAGGGTGTCGCCGCATCGCACGCTCTATCCGATCTTCAGGACACGCTACTGCAAGTTCTCTACGACTTCGCCACTAAGCATTTTTACTACGCGCAAAACCCGACGCAGGCCGAACGCATCGCGATCGTCGCAACCGGAGGTTACGGCCGCGGACAGATGGCGCCCTTCTCCGACGTCGATCTGCTGTTCCTTCGCCCCTACAAAGAAACAGCGTGGGGCGAGAGTGTCATCGAATTCATTCTCCACATGCTGTGGGATCTCGGATTAAAAGTCGGCCACGCTACCCGGTCGCTCCCCGAATGTTCGCGTCTCGCCAAACAGGACATCACGATCCGTACGGCGCTTCTCGAAGCACGCTTTCTTTGGGGCGATCAGACAATTTTTGACGAGATGCGGAAAAACTTCTGGGCCGACGCCACCAGCGGATCGGGACAAGACTTCGTAGAAGCCAAGCTTGCCGAACGCGATCACCGGCATTTGCAGCAAGGTGAAAGCCGCTATCTCGTCGAGCCGAATATAAAAGAAGGCAAAGGCGGCCTTCGCGATCTCCAGACGCTCTACTGGATCGGCAAGTACGTATATCGCACGGACGACACGACCGATCTCATCGACAAGATCTACACACGTGAGGAACATCAGACTTTTCAGCAGGCAGATGCATTCTTCTGGGATGTGCGCGTTCAGTTGCACTATCTCGTCGGTCGCGCCGAAGAACGCCTCTCCTTCGACGCTCAGCCAGACTTGGCATCACGCATGGGTTTCACAGGCGAAACCCCGCGCCGCGCCGTCGAGAAATTCATGCGCGCCTACTTTCTCGTGGCGAAGGATGTCGGCGATCTCACGCGCATCTTTTGCGCCGCGTTGGAAGAACAGAACCGCAAACCAAAGCCATCGTTGCGACGATTGCTGCCGGGTTTCCTGAAGCCGCGTACGGGTAACGACGATTTCTTTGTCGAAAACGGCCGCTTGAACGCGGCAGTCAACGCTTTCCGAAACGACCCGATAAATCTCATCCGCATCTTCCACATTGCGGACGACAAGCGCGTAGATGTTCATCCCGCCGCGTTGCGCACAATCACACGTTCGCTTGATTTGATCGATAACGATCTCCGCGAAGACAAGGAGGCCAATCGGCTATTCCTTCAAATCCTCACGTCAAAACGCGATCCCGAACGCACTTTGCGCTGGATGAATGAAGCCGGCGTGCTTGGACGCTTTGTTCCAGCATTCGATCACGCGGTCGGATTGATGCAATTCAACATGTATCACCACTACACGGTGGACGAGCATCTCATCCGTGCAGTCGGCAATATCGCCGCGATTGAACGTGGAGAGCTGAAGTCAGAGCATCCGGTCTCCACGGACGTCATCAAGCGCGTACAATCGCGCAACGTACTCTACGTCGCCATTCTGCTGCACGACATCGGCAAGGGATTGCCGGGCGATCATTCGCAGGTTGGCGCGAATATCGCCGAAGCCCTCTGTCCGCGTTTCGGACTGTCACCCGCCGAAACTGCCGCCGTGTCGTGGCTTGCCCGCTATCATCTGGTGATGAGCGACACTGCGCAGAAGCGCGATCTCTCCGATCCCAAAACCGTACGCGATTTTGTGGAGGTCGTTCAGTCACCAGAAATGCTGCGCCTTCTTCTGGTCCTGACTGTCGCCGACATTCGCGCGGTCGGGCCCGGCGTATGGAACGGTTGGAAAGGACAACTCCTTCGCGAACTCTACTACGAAGCGGAAGCCTTAATGTCTGGTGGCGATGCAACACCGGCTCGTGCCGCGCGCATCCAGTCTGCGAAAGCCGGACTGATAGACAAACTCGCGGGCCTTCCGCCGACTATTCGCGAACGCGCCGTCGCGCGCCACTACGATGCATATTGGCTGGCGTTTGATGACACAGCGCATGAACATCATGCGCGCCTGCTCGCAGATGCCGATATAAAAGGCGAACTTATTGTCCTCTCCGCGCAGAGCGATGCCTTTCGCGCCGTTACCGAGGTGACGATCTACACACCCGATCATCCGGGCCTTTTTTCGAAACTCGCCGGCGCCATCGCAGTGTCCGGCGGTTCGATTGTCGACGCCAGGGCCTTCACCACGAGCGACGGCTTCGCGCTCGACGTTTTTTCCGTTCAGGACGCCGAAGGGGTGCCGTTCGGCGATGACGAGCGCATCGCCCGTCTGCGTCAGACAATCGAGAAAACATTGAGCGGAACAATCGCGCCAAAGAAAGTTCTAGGCGAGCGGCCGATCCGCAAACGGGCACGCGCTTTCAAGGTCAATCCGCGCGTCGGATTCGACAATGAAGCCTCAACGACCGCGACGGTTATCGAAGTCGAAGGCCTCGACAGGCAGGGCTTTCTCTACGATGTGACACAAGCACTGTTCGAATCCGGACTCTCCATCTCCTCCTCCATCGTCGCCACCTATGGCGAACGCGCCGTGGATGTTTTCTATGTGCGCGATGGTTTCGGCCACAAAATCGGCCATCCCGACCGGATCGCCAGCATCGAGGTCAGGCTGCTCAAAGCGATAGCGGGCGAAACACTTGATGCCCGCGAGACTTTGCGGGCATAACGCCGCCCTCAAAAGGCGCCGCAAATGACCACACATCCACAACTCGTCCTATCGGGAATGCAGCCGACCAACACGCTGCACCTCGGCAATTATCTGGGTGCGCTCAAGAACTGGGTGCGGATGCAGAACGAGATGCCGTGCTTTTTCTGCGTCGTGGACATGCATGCCCTAACGCAAGAGTCCGGTTACGCGTTGCCGGCCGATGTGTCGCGCGCGACGCGCGAAGTCGCGGCTGCTTACATCGCGGCGGGTGTCGATCCCAATCGCACGCCGATCTTCAATCAGAGCCAGGTGAAAGAGCACGCGGAGCTTGCGTGGATCTTCAACTGTGTGGCTCGGCTTGGCTGGCTCGATCGCATGACGCAATTCAAAGAGAAGAGCGGCAAGCACAAGGAGCGCTCGTCTGTCGGTCTCTACACCTATCCAGTGCTGATGGCCGCGGACATTCTTGTCTACAAGGCGACGCATGTGCCCGTCGGCGAAGACCAGAAGCAGCATCTCGAACTCACGCGCGACATCGCGCAGAAGTTCAACAATGATTTCGGCGTTGCGGATTACTTCCCGCTCCCGGAACCGGTCATCACGGGGCCCGGCACACGCGTGATGAGCCTGCGAGACGGCTCAAAGAAAATGTCTAAGACGGACGAATCCGACAATTCGCGCATCAATCTCACCGACGATGCCGATACGATCGCGAATAAGATTCGCCGCGCCAAAACCGATCCGAACCCCTTGCCTGAAAACGAGAAAGGTTTCGAAGGCCGTCCGGAAGCGGAGAACTTGATCAACATCTACGCCGGGCTCGCCGAACAACCGGTGAAAGAGGTGATTGCGAAATTCGCGGGCCAGCAATTCTCCGGCTTCAAGAACGAGCTCGCTGATCTCGCCGTCGCCAAGCTCAAACCCATCGCCGACGAGATGCGCCGCTTGATGGCGGATCAGACGGAGATCGACCGCATCCTCTCGGAGGGCGCTGAAAAAGCCCGTGCCAAGGCTGCGCCAATCATGGCT
>DASZML010000266.1:0-4090 GCA_035551875.1 Rhizomicrobium sp. | reverse complement strand
ATTTCAAAGCATTCTTCTCGGATTTCGAGCGGCAGTAATGCCCCCTGCACATGCCGGCAGTGTTCATGCTAGGAAGCATCAGCGCGGGCGTAGTTCAATGGTAGAACGGCAGCTTCCCAAGCTGCATACACGGGTTCGATTCCCGTCGCCCGCTCCAATCTCTGCAAAAGACATCGCGGCTGCAAAATCTACTGGGCGCGCTTGGCGCGATTGCAGAAATCGCATTCCAGTTTCCATCGTGCGCAAGGCTATGCTGCGCATCGAACAACGTATTCGAAGGGATATTTAATGTCGGAACATCACGCGGCCGTCCGCTGGAAGCGAACGTCCTCGGATTTTACGTATGATACTTACAATCGCGCGCATGAGGTGACGTTCAAGCACGGCGCGATCGTTCTGCCGTCATCGGCTGCGCCCGCGTTCAAGGGCGATGCGGATCGCGTCGATCCGGAAGAGGCATTCGTGTCGGCGCTGTCGTCCTGTCACATGCTGAGTTTTCTCGCGGTCTGCGCGCGCAAACGCCTAACCGTCGAATCGTATGAAGACGATGCCACCGGCGTTCTCGAAAAGGGTGCCGCCGGGAAACTGCAAATCACGCGTGTCACATTGCAACCGCGTGTGCGTTTCGCCGATGGAACTGCGCCGGATGAACAAATGCTCGCCGCGATTCACCATCAATCCCATAGCGAATGCTTCATTGCGAATTCCGTCACAACGGATGTGACCGTTCAGCCACGCTCGTGATCAAACGCACAGCAATTAACCTTGCATTCGTCATAAATCTTGCGCAAATCCCGCGACGCACTTCATACTGCTTGCATGTACGAGCGTTCGACCCGGGGCATTCGAGTCGCCGTGAAGCCGGCTTTCCTCGAGGATCAATCCGATCCGGAGGAACGGCGCTATATCTGGTCTTACACCGTCGTCATCGAGAACAAGAGTCCTGAGACCGTTCAGCTGATGTCGCGCTACTGGCACATCACCGATGCGGAAGGTCATGTGAAAGAAGTGCGGGGGCCGGGTGTTGTCGGCGCGCAGCCCGTTCTCGCGCCTGGCGAGCGTTTTGAATATACGAGCGGTTGCCCGCTGCCGACCGCCTCTGGTGCGATGGCGGGCCGCTACCAGATGCGGGTTTCATCTGGCGAGGATTTCGAGGCGGAAATTCCGGGATTTGTGCTGGAAAGCCCGCACGAGCGCCGCCGGGTCCACTGACCCTCGTATAACCGCCCTACAACCAACGCGGTTGATCCACCATATATAATCGAGCGTAAATGGCGCGATCCGTCATTTGATATCGTTATTGTCCCGAGAGATTCATGTCCGAACACGCAAAGAAATTTCCGTATGTGGCGAAACACGCTGCGCCAACCGAACCGCGCCCGTCGCGCGACGAAGCGGAGCGCGCCGTGCGCACATTGCTGCAATGGGCCGGCGACGATCCTAAGCGCGAGGGCTTGGTCGACACGCCAGCGCGCGTGGCCCGCGCGTTTGAGGACTGGTTCTCCGGCTACGCGGAAGATCCCGAAACATATCTGGCGCGCACCTTCGAGGAAGTCGAAGGTTATGACGATATGATCGTGCTGCGCGATATTCGCTTCGAATCGCATTGCGAGCACCATCTGGCGCCGATCATCGGCAAGGTGCATGTCGGTTATTTGCCGAACAACAAGGTCGTCGGCATTTCCAAACTCGCCCGCGTGGTTGAAGCGTTCGCGCGGCGCTTGCAAGTGCAGGAAAAGATGACGGCGCAGATCGCGCATTGTATCGACACGGTGTTGCAGCCAAAAGGCGTGGCGGTCGTTGTCGAAGCGACCCATCAGTGCATGACGACGCGCGGAGTGCACAAAACCGGCGTTGCAATGGTGACGTCGGCGATGCATGGCGAATTCCGCAAAAACCCGCTCACGCGCCGTGAATTCCTGAGCGTGATCGGCAATCCGCAATCGAGCTTCGACAACTGACGTGCTGTCGCCGCTCGAACTTACCAAACAGCTCATTGCTTTCGATACGACGAGCCGTGGCTCCAATCTGGCGCTGATCGATTTCGTGCAGGAGTTCGCCGAGAAGCACGGCGCGCGTTGCCGCCGCTCCTATGACGACACCGGCAAGAAGGCCAATTTGTTCGCGAGCTTCGGGCCAGACGGCGACGGCGGCTATGTGCTGTCGGGTCATACCGATGTTGTACCGGTGGACGGACAGGATTGGTCCAGCGATCCGTTCAAGGCCGAAGTGCGCGATGGACTGCTCTATGGCCGTGGCGCATGCGACATGAAAGGCTTTGTCGCCACAGCATTGTCGCTCGCGCCGGAAATTGGCAAAGCGAAGCTATCGCGGCCGATCCATTTTGCGTTTTCATACGATGAAGAAGTTGGCTGTGCTGGGGCGCCGAAGCTTCTGGACGATCTGAAAAAAGCAAATATCAAACCGGCGCTCGCCATCATCGGCGAGCCGACCGACATGCGTGTTGTCGGCGCGCACAAGGGCGGCGTCGGGATTCTCACACGCTGCTGCGGCGTCGAAGGCCATTCCAGCGCGCCGCACAAGGGTGCCAGCGCGGTGATGATGGCGGGCGAGTTTGTCGCCGGTCTGGATGTCATTGCGCATGAATTGATGGAAGATCGGGACGAGCGTTTCGATCCGCCTTACACGACCGCACTCTCCAATCTCATCAGCGGCGGTACGGCGGTGAACATTCTTGCGAAAGAAGCGAATGTTCGCTGGGAAGTGCGCGCGCTACCCGATCGCGATCCGATGAAAGTGGTCGCGCGCGTCACGGATTACGCCAACACTACCGTGCTGCCCAGATACGCGCACGCGAAGGACGCGCATTTCGAGATCACGGTGAAGACCAGCTATCCTGGTCTGAAGCCCGATGCGGATTCACCGGCTGTCGCACTGGCGCGAGAGTTATCGGGCGCGAATGCGGTCGAGACGGTGGCTTACGGCACCGAAGCGGGATTGTTCCAGCAGGCCGGTATTCCGGCGGTGGTGTGTGGACCTGGCTCTATCGAGCAGGCGCACAAGCCAGATGAGTTCGTGAAACTCTCCGAACTCGTCGCCTGCGAGAAATTCCTGCGGCGATTGATCGTGAAAGTCAGCGCTTAGCTTCGTGTGAACTTCGGATCGCGCTTCTCGCGGAAGGCGGCGAGTGCTTCGGCATGATCGGCGCTTTTTACCAGCTTCAGTACTTCCTCGCTCATCGCGCGGCCGCCTTCGGTGACGTCGAGATCGTGCGCGCGCGAGGCGACGCGTTTGGCGGCTTCTACGGACAATGGCGCGCGTGAGGCGATGCGTTTGGCCAGAGCCGATGCAGCGTCAATCAACGCATCAGACGCATGAACTGCTGAAACCAACCCGAATTTCTCCGCTTGCACGGCGGAGAAGGGCGAGCCGGTGAGAAGCATATGCTTCGCCGCGCCTTCGCCGATTAGCCGCGGCAAACGCCAGGCCGACGCAATCAGGCCCCCATTCACCGCCGCGCATGTAAAGCTCGCGTCGGTCGATGCGATGCGGATGTCGCAACATAGCGCCAGCTCCAGTCCACCACCGATGGCGAATCCGTTGATCGCCGCTATGACCGGCACACGCAAGGATTCGATGCGCGCCAATACCTTCGCGAACTCGCCAAGCTGCGCGGATCGCGCTTCGTTGCCGCCAGTCTGCGCCGCTTGCTGCTCTTTCAGATCGTCGCCGCTGCAGAAGGCTTTGCCTTTGCCGGTAAGAACGACGGCGCGAATATTTGTGGCAGCATCGAGCGCATCCAGATGCGCCAGCATCTCCGTGCGCGCCATGCGGCCAAGCGCGTTCGCGGGCGAATTGTCGATTTCGATGATCGCTACGTGATCGCCGATGGCACGGCGATGGACTACTTCGCCCACTGCGCGATCCAGTCCGCGATGCCTTGCGGCGTCATATGACGTGCATCTTCCAGCGCCGCGATATGGCCTGTGTCGATCAGCTTGTTCGACGTGGGATCAACGACGAGGATGGCCGGCACGCCGCCGTTCTTCATCGCGTCCGTCGCGTTCCAGCGCGATGGGATCTGCAAATTCTTGTTGAAGCGGCCGACATCGACGGTCACGACGATATA
>DASZML010000265.1:0-2472 GCA_035551875.1 Rhizomicrobium sp. | reverse complement strand
ACTGAATGCCGAGCAGAAGAAGGCGGCAGGTTCGATTGTCACCGACGTCCGCATCGGCGCGTTCTCAGCGAATTTGCTTGACGGCGTAACGGGATCGGGCAAGACCGAGACCTATTTTGAAGCCGTCGCCGAAGCGTTGCGCCTCAATAAGCAAGTGCTGATCCTGTTGCCGGAAATCGCGCTGACAGTGCAGTTTCTGGATCGCTTCGCCGAACGCTTCGGCTGCCGCCCTGCGGAATGGCACAGCGATCTTTCGCAAAAAGAACGCCGCCGCACCTATCGCGCGGTGATGAAGGGCGAGGCGCGCGTGCTCGTCGGCGCACGCTCGTCCCTATTCCTGCCATTTCCCGAACTCGGCCTCATCATCGTCGATGAAGAGCATGAGCAGGCTTACAAGCAGGAAGATGGCGTCATCTATCACGCGCGCGACATGGCAGTGGTGCGCGCGCGGATGGAGAACTGCCCCATCGTTCTGGCCAGCGCGACACCGTCGCTCGAAAGCTATGTGAATGCGCAAGCCGGGCGCTATCGCTGGCTGAAGCTGCACGAACGTCACGGCGCGGCGGTGCTGCCGGAAATCAAACTGATCGATCTGCGGCACGAACGCGCCGAGCCGGGAACATGGCTGTCCGAACCTCTGCGCAATGCGCTGGTCCAGACACTCGAAAGCGGCGAACAAGCGATGCTGTTCCTGAACCGCCGCGGATATGCGCCGCTCACGCTGTGCGAAAGTTGCGGACATAAGATGGTCTGCCGCAACTGCGCGGCTTGGCTGGTGGAGCATCGCTATCATCGGCGGCTGGTCTGCCATCATTGCGGCTTCGACACGCCGACGCCGCCCGAATGTCCACAATGCCACGCACAACACAGTCTTATTGCGTGCGGTCCTGGTGTGGAGCGCGTCGCGGAAGAATTCGCGAACGTATTTCCAAAAGCGCGCATGGCAGTGGCCTCTTCGGACACTTGGCACGGACCGCTGGAAACGCAGGCCGCGATCCGCGCGATGGCGAAGCGCGAGATCGATGTCATCATCGGCACACAGATTATGGCGAAGGGCCATCACTTTCCGCAGCTCACGCTGGTTGGCGTGATCGATGCCGATCTCGGCGGCGCGGATGGCGATCTGCGCGCGCGCGAACGCACGTTTCAGCTGTTGCATCAGGTATCGGGACGTGCGGGCCGTGCGGAGAAGCCCGGCAGCGTGCTGATGCAGACACGCAACCCAACCGATATGGTGATGCAGGCACTGGTGTCCAGCGATCGTGATGCTTTCTATCGCACCGAGATCGCGTTCCGCGAACGCGCGCAGACGCCGCCGTTTGGGCGATTGGCAGCGATCATTCTCTCCGGCGTCGAGGGCGATGCGGTGCGCGAGACGGGCCGCAAACTTTCCGATGCCGCGCCATCCGCGCGGGGTGTGAAAGTGTGGGGGCCGACGCCTGCCTTCTATCATCTGCTGCGTGGACAGACGCGCGAAAGGCTTTTGGTGCAGGCGGATAAGAACGTCGACGTCCAATCCTATCTACGCGCGTGGCTGGCGGAGGTTAAAGTACCGACGGCTGTGCGTTTGTCGGTCGACGTCGATCCGGTGAGCTTTTTCTGAAGGAGATTTCGATGCGAAGGATTTCCGGTGCGATGCTGGCGATTGGGCTTCTGTCGAGCCCCGCGATGGCCGCCGGTTACGACAAAACCGAAGCGACAAAGATCTACACGCTGCATCTGCGCATTCCGCAAACCGTTATGGCGATTGCGCCTTTGAAGACAGAGATATTCTCGCGCTGGAAGCGGGATTCCATCGAGCTCGAACAGGAAGCCAAGGAAGAGTTCGACGCCAAGATACCCGATTTCCACCCTTTCGATCTGGACGCCACCTGGCGCATCACATTCGAAAGCCCGACCGCGATCAGCCTGTCTGCCGACAGCTTTATCGACGAGGACGGCGCGCATCCCAATGGCGCGTTCGATGCGATTGTCTGGGACAAGACGGCGAACCGCGCGGTGCCATTCGAGGCGTTGTTCAATCCGGCGCAAGCGAAGACCGCGTTCACGGCAATCGCGGCGTTCGCCACAAAGATCTGGACGAAAGAGATGACAGTGCGCGCCGGTGAGGCGCCGTTCCCCGATGAAGCTGGCCAAGGGATCGGCGCGGACCCCGCGAAGCTGGGTCACTACGCGCTCATCTTTGAAAAGGGAGATACCAAAGCGAACGCAATCGTCCTGCTCTATGGCGCGGGCGAGATCTGGCCGCATGCGGCCGGCGATTTCCGGCTCGCGATTCCAGAGACCGTTTTTCGTGCTTACCTCACGCCGCGCTGGCGGGCGGAGTTCAAGTAGCCGTTACAACTTCACGCCCATCTCCCGCGCGCGGACGAGTGTCTGGCGATGCTCCGCTTCGGAATAGAGCTGGCCGAAGCGCTTGCCCGACAGATGGCGGTAGATCAGTTCGATCGCGGCCCGGTTCAGCCAGTCATT
>DASZML010000264.1:0-10528 GCA_035551875.1 Rhizomicrobium sp. | reverse complement strand
CGACCGGTCCGGGCCACCTATTTTCCTGCCGTTGCTAACAGAAAAATTGGTCGTCCGCATAAAGCGGGCGATAACGACAAAGTAACACGTTGACCCCCCCCGGGTGCATTCCTATTTTCCGCCAAATCGGAGCCCCCCATGACTGATCAATCGACCGCAACCGCCGCACCTCCGGCGGCGGATATTTCGCTCGCGACCGCGCTGCTCGTTCTGGCGGATGGAACTATTTTTTCGGGACATGGCTTTGGCGCGGAAACAAGCGCGGTGGGTGAAGTGTGTTTCAACACCGCGATGACCGGCTATCAGGAGATCATGACCGATCCGTCCTATGCCGGTCAGATCGTGGCATTTACGTTCCCGCATATCGGCATCGTCGGTACAAACGCCGAAGACATCGAAGCGACGACACCGGTAGCGCGCGGCATGGTGGTTCGTGCCGATGTGGAGACACCATCCAACTATCGCGCGCTCGGATCACTCGATCGCTGGCTGAAGCTGCACAATATTCCCGCAATCTCCGGTCTGGACACGCGCGCGCTCACCAATCGCATTCGTGAGAACGGCATGCCGCATGGCGTCATCGCGCATTCGGCGAATGGAAATTTCAATATCGATGCGCTGGTGAAACAGGCGCGTGAATTTCCGGGGTTGGTCGGGCTGGATCTGGCGAAGGATGTCAGCTGCCGTCAGCAATATACATGGACCGAAACGCCATGGGTGTGGGGCGAAGGCTACGGCACGCAGAAAGAGCCGAGCTTTCGCGCGGTGGTTCTCGATTACGGCGTGAAGCGCAACATCTTGCGCCAACTCTCGGCACATGGCGCGGACATCACTGTGCTGCCTGCGCAATCCACATATGAAGATGTGATCCGCCATCAGCCGCATGGCGTGTTTCTGTCGAACGGTCCCGGCGATCCGGCGGCGACGGGAGCGTATGCGGTGCCGACGATCAAAGGCTTGCTCGAAACCAGTTTGCCGGTGTTCGGAATCTGTCTGGGCCATCAGATGCTCGGCTTGGCGCTTGGCGGACAGACGAAGAAGATGACGCAAGGCCATCATGGGGCGAACCATCCGGTGAAGGATCTGACGACCGGCAAGGTCGAGATCGTGTCGATGAACCATGGCTTCACGGTCGATGCCGCAACGCTGCCCAAAGGCGTGACCGAAACGCACGTCTCGTTGTTCGACGGCACGAATTGCGGCCTCGCTGTCGACAATCGCGATGTGTTCAGCGTGCAGTATCATCCCGAGGCCTCGCCCGGCCCGATGGATTCACACTACCTGTTCGAGCGTTTCGCGAAGGCCGCGAAAACACGCGCGGCCTAAACCAAAGCTGACACAAATCCGTCATCGACGGTGACTAGCTTCGCGCTCTCGCGAAATTGGGGCGCATCATGACCTTGGGACTTCTCGTCGGCCGTTTCGGCGAATTCGTGCGCGAGCAGCATGACGAGCCGCAAGAAAGCACGCCGCAGCGTGAGTTTCCCGACGCGCTGACGCATATCCGCGAAGTGTGCAGCCACCATCTTATTCCGCTCGCCTTGCTGGCGCGCGCCGATGGCCATTCGGATGCGTCCGAGCAGAAAGCGATTCTCGATTACTGCGCGATGCTGATAGACAAGTCAGGATCGAAGCTGAGCGAAATCGAGCGCAGCGCATTTCGCGACTACATCGCCGAATTCCGCCCCAGTCTGACCCAGCTGGAACCGGCGCTGAAACAGATCGAGCGCGAACCGAAAGACAAAGTCGCGATGTTGTTCGGCGCGGCGGTGAACGTGATCGAAGCCGACGGCAAGCGCGATGAGAGCGAACTGAAATTTCTCACCGTGCTGAACGAGGATCTGGCGAAACTCGATCATCACTGACGGTCCGTGAGATCTGTGCGGATCCTCCGTCGCCGCAATCGGACGACGGAGGCATTGCATCAGCGGTTGTCGAGCTGCGCGCGCACGCTATCCAGCCCCAACCGTGAGATGCGATAGGGATTGCCGTTGAACGAGCAGATCAATCCGCGCCGCTTGAGCTTCCGGAAAATCGCAAGCGTGCAGTCCGAGAGGCGATAACCGTCGCGGCTGAAGCAGTCCACTTCCACAACGTCCTTGCCGTCGCGCTTGTGCTTGATGAGGCCGCCCTGCGCGAGCACGTGCAGGACGCGTTGTTCCAGTTTTGAAATGTTCACGAGAAATGTCTTCCATCGCACCGAACTCCGCGTGTCTCGCGCGCACGCGCAAAAGCGCGTGTGAGAAACACACGTTGCCTGGCCCGCGCGAGCGCGGGCGATCAGTGGATGGTGACAATCTCTTGCATAATCCCTCGGATTAAGGGTCGTGAACGCGCCGATGTAAGCCACGTTCGGGCAGACCGTCAATCGCGGGCCGGGTTACTCCGCGTCGTCATCGCCAGTCCAGCCCTTCAACTTGGTGGAGGGCGGTGCGCCGATGATGCTGTAGCCGGCATCGACGAGATGCACTTCGCCGGTGACGCCAGCGCCCATATCGCTGAGCAGATAAAGCGCGGAATTGCCGACGTTATCGAGTTCGACGGTTTTGTTCAGCGGCGACTGCGCCTTGTTCCAGCGGAACACGACGCGGCTTTCGCCGATCACCGAACCGGCCAGCGTGCGCATCACGCCTGCGGAAATCGCGTTGACGCGAATGTTGTCCCGGCCAAGATCGGCGGCGAGATAGCGAACGCTGGATTCTAGCGCTGCTTTCGCAACGCCCATCACGTTGTAGTTCGGAATGACGCGCTGCGCGCCCATATGGGTGAGTGTGATGAGCGATCCGCCGTTGCGCATCATCGCCCTGGCGCGGCGCGCAACAGCCGTGAACGAATAGCACGACACCGAAAGCGAGCGCACGAAATTTTCGCGGCTCGTGTCGACGTAACGGCCTTTGAGTTCATCACGGTCCGAAAAAGCGATTGCATGCACGACGAAATCCAGCGTCTTCCATTCGCGCTTCAGAACGTCGAACGCCGCATCCATTTGACTGTCGTCTTCGACGTCGCACGGCAGCAGAATCTTGGAGCCAATGCTTTCCGCAAGCGGCTTGAGCCGTCGTGACTGTGCATCGCCTTGGTACGAGAATGCGACCTCCGCGCCATGCGCCGCGAGCAACCGCGCAATGCCCCACGCGATGGAATGGTCGTTGGCGACCCCCATCACCAATCCGCGTTTACCCTTCATCATCGCTGCGTCAGCCATAACTCAATCCCGCTCTACTTATCGTGCGCGTCTTAAGCGTCTGCCCGCTGAAAAACCAGCGTGGCATTTGTGCCGCCGAAGCCGAACGAGTTGGATAGCGCCCGCTCGATCTTCGCATTGTCGATGCGCTTGCGCACGATCGGTGCGTCCGCGACCTCCGGATCAATCTCTTCGATGTTAGCGCTCTCGGCGATGAAGCCGTTGTTCATCTGCAGGATGGAATAGATGGCTTCCTGAACGCCGGTACCGCCGAGCGAATGGCCGGTCAGCGATTTGGTGGAATTAATCGGAGGCATCTTGTCGCCAAAGACTTCGCGCATCGCCTTGATCTCGGTGACATCGCCAACCGGCGTCGAAGTGCCGTGCGCGTTGACGTAGTCGATATCGCCCTTCACGGTCGCCATCGCCTGTTGCATGCAGCGCACTGCGCCTTCGCCCGATGGCGCAACCATGTCGTGACCGTCGCTAGTTGCGCCATAGCCGACTAGTTCGGCGTAAATCTTCGCGCCGCGCGCTTTGGCGTGTTCCCATTCTTCGAGAACGACAACACCGCCGCCGCCAGCGATCACGAAACCGTCGCGGTTCTTGTCGAATGCGCGCGAAGCTGTCGCCGGCGTGTCGTTGTATTTCGTGCTCATCGCGCCCATCGCATCGAAGAGACACGACAGCGTCCAATCAAGTTCTTCGGCACCGCCAGCGAACATGATGTCCTGTTTGCCCCATTGAATCATCTCGGCGGCGTTGCC
The DNA here is from genome assembly GCA_035551875.1 of Rhizomicrobium sp. Taxonomy (GTDB): domain Bacteria; phylum Pseudomonadota; class Alphaproteobacteria; order Micropepsales; family Micropepsaceae; genus Rhizomicrobium. The sequence goes on along the minus strand of DASZML010000264.1, from coordinate 6,577 downwards.
GACGCAATGCGCCGACGTCGCGCAAGCCGACGAGATCGAATAGTTCACGCCTTTGATTTTGTACCAGGTCGAAAGCACGGCCGAGCATGTCGACGACATCGCCTTCGGCACCGCGAAAGGCCCGATACGCTTTGGCGATTTGTTTTCGCGCGTGATGTCCACCGCTTGCACGATATTACGAACCGAAGGTCCTCCCGAACCGACGATCAACCCCGTGCGCGGATTGACGATGTCTTTTTCTTCCAACCCGGAATCACGGATTGCCTGTTCCATCGACAGGAACGCATACGCCGCCGTATCACCCATGAAGCGTTTCGCACGTCGGTCGATCGATGCGTCGAGATCGATGGTTGGCTTGCCCTGCACGCGGCTCTTGAAGCCGTGCTCTTCGTGTTCTTGGCTGAACGTGATGCCGGACTTCGCCTCGCGCAAAGACGCGACGACTTCCTGCGTGGAATTTCCGATGGGCGATACGACACCCATGCCCGTGACGGCGACCCGTCTCATGGCGTTTCTCCTGTAAGTGCGAATGTCATTCTGTTTGCTTCAACCGCGTGCTGCTGCAGCGGCAGCTTGTTCGTCTGTCACGAGGCCGACCTTGAGATCTTTCGCCTCGAAGATCGACTTGCCGTCCACTTTAACGATGCCATCGGCAACACCGATGACGAGCTTGCGCAGAATCACGCGTTTCATGTCGACGTAATAGCTGACCTTCTTTGCGGTTGGCAGGATCATGCCGCCGAATTTCACTTCGCCGACACCAACCGCGCGTCCGCGGCCAAGACCACCCATCCAGCCGAGAAAGAATCCCACAAGCTGCCAAAGCGCATCCAGCGGCAAACATCCGGGCATCACCGGATCGCCAAGGAAGTGGCATTTGAAGAACCAGAGATCGGGATTGATATCGAGCTCGGCGTGAATCTCGCCTTTGTCGACGCTGCCGCCCTTATCCGAAATCTTCAGAATGCGATCCATCATCAGCATCGGCGGCATCGGCAGTTTTGCGTTACCTTCGCCGAACAATTCTCCACGCGCGCATGACAGTAGCCCCTCAAGATCGAAGCTCGTTCTGCTCATCACCGCATCAGTCATGTGTCCGAAAATCCTGTTGTTTCAGTCCCGACGCGCAAAACGCTTGACAAAAAGGCGCTCAAGGACGATTTCTGTTTATTAGAAGCATTCTAACCAAGTGTCGTTAGATTGCACATTAGCAAGGTTGGACGGCGGGTGTCATTCCCGCCAATCTCTTGCCGAGCCGACGAAAGTTTGACGCGTTGAACCGGAAAAAGCCGCAACAAATGAAAACGCACGGCGACGACGTGCGCTTGCGCGCTGCGGGACTTCGCCCCACGCGCCAGCGGGTGGCGCTGGCGGGTTTGCTCTTCCGTCACGGCGATCGCCATGTGACAGCCGAGGCGTTGCATGCCGAAGCTGCGAAAGCAGGCGTCCGCGTATCGCTCGCCACCGTCTACAACACCCTGCATCAGTTCACCGAAGCTCGGATGTTGAGCGAAGTCGTCGTCGATTCCGGCCGCGCATATTTCGACACCAATATCGGCAATCACCAGCATTTCTATATCGAAGATCAAGGTGAGTTGATCGACATTCCCGGCGAGACGATCGCAGTCGCCGGAGTTCCTTCGCCGCCCAAGGGCATGGCGGTGGAACGTGTTGACGTCGTGGTGCGCATCAAGCGCGCCTGAATTTCTCTTCTTTTGAATTATTCTAAACTGTTGACAGCGCTCTTTCGGGGGCGCATGTTTGGCTCAGCCGTTCCTGAAGGAGGATTCCATGGCCCATCTCAAAGACTCCAAGACCGCACAAAATCTGAAGGACGCGTTTGCCGGCGAGAGCCAAGCCAACCGCCGCTATCTCTACTTTGCGCAGAAGGCGGACGTCGAAGGCTACAACGATGTTTCCACCGTTTTCCGCTCCACCGCGGAAGGCGAAACGGGTCATGCACACGGCCATCTCGAATTCCTCGAAGCCGTCGGCGATCCGGCCACAGGCGAGCCGATCGGCGCAACGGACCTGAACCTCAAGGCGTCCATCGCGGGCGAGACGCACGAATACACCGACATGTATCCGGGAATGGCCAAGACCGCGCGCTCGGAAGGCTTCGATGAGATCGCCGACTGGTTCGAGACGCTTGCGAAGGCCGAGAAGTCCCATGCCGGCCGCTTCCAGAAAGCGCTCGACACGCTGGGCAAGTAGTTTCGTTACGCGGATGGCGAGTGGCGAATAGCGAACAGCTGGCCGCCCTCGCCATTTTCTTTTTGCATTTTCCAATTCGCCGTTCGCCGCTCACCATTCGCGAGTCTCATGTCCAAAGAAGGCAGTCTCGACGCACCCACACGCCATGTCATCGAATGGCGCAATCCCGATTTCACCGATCCGGTGAAACTGGATGCGGAGATGCGCCGCGTGTTCGACATCTGTCACGGCTGCCGCCGCTGCTTCAATCTGTGTGACAGCTTCCCGCGCCTATTCGACATGATCGATTCTTCGCCGACCGAAGAACTCGACAGCGTGCCGAGCGAAAAGTTCACGCAAGTCACCGAAGCGTGCACGCTGTGCGACATGTGCTTCATGACGAAATGTCCCTACGTTCCACCACATCCCTTTCAGCTCGATTTTCCGCATTTGCTATTGCGCCACCGCGTGGCGGAAGCGAAAGCAGGAAAGAAGGATTTCGTCGCGCGCCAGCTCGCAGAGATGGATCGCAACGGCAAACTCGCCGTGCCGCTGGCATCGCTGGTGAACTGGGGCGCCGAGCGCGGCAACGCGCTGACTCGGCCTGCGATGGATACAGCTTTGCACATCGACAAGACCGCGACCTTGCCGAAGTTCGCGTCACAAACCTTCATGCGCGCCGACAAGAAAAATCCCGGCACCGTGAATACCGTCGCGCCCGCTTTCGGCAAGCGCAAGGCTGCGATCTTCGCGACATGCTTTGTGAACTACAACAAGCCGGACACCGGCATGGCGGCGCGTGCCGTTCTCAACCATCTGGGCGTGGAGACGCGCGCCGCGTATCCCGGCTGCTGCGGCATGCCGTTCCTGGAACAGGCCGAGATGGAGAAGGTCGCGGCACAGGCAAAGAAAGTTTCCGCCGATCTCGTGAAGCTGATCGACGAGGGCTACGACATCATTGCGCCGACGGCGTCTTGCGGACTGATGCTGAAATTCGAATGGGCGCTCGTCGTGCCGGGCGATGAAAACGTCAAGCGCGTCGCCAACGCTACGTTCGACATCGACGAATATGTCGTGGATATCGCCAAGCGCGAAGGCCTGCCGGTTGGCCTAAAGCCGTTACGCGATGGCGTTACCGTTCACCTCGCATGTCACGCGCGCGCGCAGAACATGGGGCCGAAGGCGGCGGAGATGCTACGCCTCATCCCGGAGACGAAAGTCGACGTGATCGAGCGTTGTTCTGGCCATGGCGGGACGTTCGGCGTGGTGAAACCCACGCACGCAGTAGCGGAGAAAGTCGGACGGCCCGTATTCCGTACGGCGGCACAGCAAGCCAATGGCCACATCGCGTCCGATTGCCCACTGGCTGCGCAGCACATTTTCCAGAATGTCAGCGAGCTGAATGCGAAAGACGGAAAAGAAACGCGCGCGAAGGAAGCGGAACATCCGATCCAAATCTTCGCCCGCGCGTTTGGACTGGTGGAGTAGTGCCAATGCCAACGACCGAAAGAAAAATCACTCCATCCGATATTCTGCCGTCCACGCAGTACGCGAAAGAACGCGTGGAACGGCGCGCGACGCTGGTGGCAACCAAGAAGAACCGGCGCATGGAAGTCGGACCGTTCGCGACATTCTATTTCGAGAATTACGACACGATGTTTCAGCAGGTTCATGAGATGCTGCACATCGAGAAAGGCGGCGCGGAACAGATCGGCGGCGAGCTGGAAGCCTATAACCCGCTCATTCCGCAGGGCTCAGAACTCATCGCCACGTTGATGCTGGAAATCGAGAACGTGGAGATTCGCAACCGCGAACTGTTCCGTCTCGCCGGTATCGAAGAGAGCGTTTATATTGAGATGGAGCAGGAGCGCATTCCCGCAACGCCCACAGAATATGACGACCGCACCACGCCGGACGGAAAAACCTCATCGGTGCATTGGGTGCGCTTCCGCTTCTCGCCGGAGCAGATCGTGAAGTTTAAGGACGCCGGTACCGCCGCCATCCTCGGCGTCGCGCATCCCGCTTACGGCCACATGGCCGTGATCCCGCCGGCCGTGCGCGCCGAATTGGCGAAAGATTTCGCTTAACCCAGATTCATCCCGGTTAGATGTTCGAGCGCCGCAATCGCTTGGTGTGCGGTCTCGACCTTGATCGTTTCCATGCCCATCGCGCGTGCGGGCTTTAGATTCACACCGAGATCGTCAAGAAAAATGCACGCGTCGGGCTTCACGTTTAACGCTTCGCACATCATCTCGTAGATGCGCGGATCGGGTTTGCGGATGCCGGTCTTCGCGGATTCGATCACGTGATCGAACAGCGCCATCACTTCCTTCGCGTATAACGAGCGGCCTTCGGTCGATCCCATCTGGTTCGACGGCACATTGTTGGTGATGCAGCCGGTTTTGTATTTCGTCTTGATGCGACGCAGGGCTTCGATCATCTCGGGGCGAAAATCGCCGGACAGCAATCCGATGATATCCTTGCCGGGCACGTAGTGACCGAGCACCAGCGCTTCGTCGGCGAAGGCTTTGTCGAAACCGTCAAGATCGAGTTCGGCACGCTCAAACCGCGCCCAGGCGTTGGTCAAATGGTTCTGGCTGTTAATCTTGCGGATCAGATCGATTGGCAGATCGTTCTCGCGCTCATATCGCGCGAACGCTTCAAAAGGCGACGTGGTGAAGACGCCGCCAAAATCCCAAATCACCGCTTCGAACATTGCCGGCCCGTCAAGACATAGTGCTTGCGGAGATCAAGCAGCCGCGTCCTAATCGGTCAAGGGAGAACGTCCATGAGCGAGCGCGTCATACACACGCCGCCGGAATCGAAGGGCAAGGCGAAAGCGGGTTCGCGACTCGCGGGCCGCCGCGTTCTTATTTTGGGCGGCGGCCAGATGGATATCGGCGAGGCCGATACGCCCATCGGCAACGGACGCGCGATGAGCGTGTTGTTCGCGCGCGAAGGCGCGGTAGTCGCCATAGCGGATCGCGACGCCAAGAGCGCGCAAGCGACCGCCGATCTCATAGCGAAGGAAGACGGCACAGGATTCGCCATCACAGCTGACGCAACGAATGAATCCGACATTGTGCGCATGCTCGAGGAAGCGAGTTCGAAACTGGGCGGATTGGACGGACTGGCACTGAACGTCGGCATTGGCGCGGGCGGCGCGTGGCTCGACGGCACGACCGCCGAAAGCTGGGACAAAGTTTTCACGATCAATCTGCGCTCGCACATGCTGACGGTGAAACACGCGCTGCCAAAACTCGCCGATGGATCGTCCATCGTTTTCGTTTCATCCATCGCCGGCATGACAGCAGGCAGCCGTCTGCCGGCGTATGATGCGTCGAAGGCTGGATTGTTCGGTTTGTGCCGTCACGTGGCGTTCGAAGGTGCGCGTCGCTGGATCCGCGCGAACGTCGTTGCACCGGGATTGATGGATACTTCTATCGGACGGCTCGCCACACGCGGACGTCCAAATCGCACGGCGACGAACGTGCCGCTCAATCGCCAAGGCACGGGATGGGAAACGGCGTATGCCGCGTTGTTCCTTCTCTCCGAAGAAAGCGCATACATCACGGGCCAGACGCTCGCCGTGGATGGAGGATTGACCGGACTATGAGCATGACGTTTCCCAAAGCGCGTTACGAGGCTGGTGTTCAAGGTTTCGGCAATGGCTCGTTTGCTTATCTGCAACCGGATGGCGGATGGGGTTTGTCGAACTCCGGTCTTGTGACCAGCGATGGCGAGGCGCTGCTCATCGACACGATGTTCGACTACGCGCACACGCGCGCGATGCTGGAAAGTTTCAAGCGCACGAGCGATGCGAAGATCCACACGCTGTTCAACACGCACCACAATGGCGACCACTGCTATGGGAATGTACTCGTCGAAGGCGCGGAGATCATCGCCACCGAAGGCGCAAAAAAAGCGATGGGTCATGAAACACCCGCCGGTCTCGCCGGATTGATGAAAATCGCGGGCGACATGGGCCTCACCGGAGAATATTTCCTGCATTGCTTCGGGCGTTATCAGTTCGAAGGCATCGACGCGAAATTGCCAGACACGACCTTCACCGGCCACGCCGCGAAAGTCGTGGGCAGCAAAACCGTCGAACTCATCGAAGTCGGACCGGCACACACCGGCGGCGATGCCATCGCTTTTGTGCCCGCCGACAAAACCGTCTTCACCGGCGACATCCTTTTCATCGAAGGTCATCCGATCATCTGGGCAGGTCCGGTCGGCAATTGGATTTCGGCCTGCGAAGAGATCGAAGCGATGGACGCCGATGTGATCGTGCCGGGGCACGGTCCCGTCACCGACAAGCGCGGCGTTGCGCGCGTGCGCGATTATCTCACCTATATCCGCGATGAAGCGAAGAAGCGCTACG
>DASZML010000263.1:0-6114 GCA_035551875.1 Rhizomicrobium sp. | reverse complement strand
TCCCCGTCCTCCTCGATGGTCAGGTGTGATTTTCGCGAGACGCCGAGCGCGATCCCGAGCAAACCTGCCGACGAAAACAGTGCAAAAGCGATCTGACTGGACCGCGAGGCGGTAGATGCGGCGCCTGCAATCAAACAAAGGCTGGCAATAATTACGTCGCTCGCCACGCGCCAATCGCGCCGCGACTTTCGAACGGCAAGCGCAAGCATTCCGCATACGCTTGCAAACAATGCCGTGACGGCAGGCGCACCGGCCCCAGTGGACGCAGAGAAAAGACCGCACACACAAGCCGCGAGAAGAACTATCGACACGATCCAGCCGCGCGGGCGGTGCTCGAAAGACGCAAACACTGCAACGACGAGAGATGCGGGCGCCAGCGCGCAAACAAGATTGCTCCCCGTCGCAGCCGCGCTCTCCGGCGCGGCAGTTGGAAACACGAGAGCAACGATCAGCGCTGTTGCGAATGCCAAATAGAGCAATGCTGCAAATTGAATGTAGTGCCGCACAAAAGGCACTGCGTGGCGCACGATCAGGCTTGCCATCAGCGCCGCCATCGCAAGAACGAACGCAAACCCCACCTGAGCGATCATGCGCCGCTCTTTCGTTCGAGCAGTGCCTTTATCTCGTCGAGCGATTTTTCGACTTTCACGAGTCGAGCATGCAGTTCCGCGACAGTAGGTGCTGCTTGCGGCACTCGCGTCGATACACCTGCATACTGCGCAACGTCCTGCGGCGAAGCCGCAAGTAGCGTAGCAAGGAGCGAAACTTCGCGGGCAGATATCTCACGCTGATCTTTCCAGATCTCTGCGACCTCCATTTCGGTCAGGCCCAGCGCACGGGCGAGATCGGCGCGCGATAAATGCGCAGATGCGAGCTTCGCGTCGAACCATTCCCTGTCGAAGAAGAGTGCCATCATCGCAAATCTATACGGATTCGCGCGGCGCAGCGATCAGTGCGTTGCGGCTTTCACAGAATCGTCGGCGAGCGCGGCACCGAGAATCCGCCCATACCCGTCCTGCTGCACGATGACCGCAATGCTGTCACGGTTCGACGGATCGTCGCGTGGCAGATCGAGCGTCACGGCCTGCCCTTTCCACAATCCTACCGCCTTGATGTCGCGCACGACATTGCGATACGCGAGCGTGTGGCCGGAGTTCTCCCCGGCTGTCACGCTGACGCTCGCCTGCGGCATCACGCGGAACATCCAGATCGTAGCATTGAACGCGCCCTTATCCTCGGCGGCGCCCACAACCACATGTACTTCGTGCGTGTTGTTGGTGATCGAAACAGCGACAGACTGTTCATCGGCAGCGCGCGCGGCAATTGCGGCGTTCACCTGGCCGTCGCGCCCCCCCACGACATCGGTGACGCCATCGACGATCATTTGCGGCGTGTAGACGCCGCCGCGGCCCATGACTTGCGCATACGCCTTCTGGCGTTTCGTGCAACCGTCACTCGCCAGCGTGTCCTTCCAGCCCAGCATGTCCCAGTAGGTGACGGGCAAACTCAATGCGATCACGTCTTTGCGCGTTGCCGCGAATTGACCGAGCAGCGCATCGGCCGGAAGGCACGATTCGCAACCTTGGCTGGTGAAAAGTTCGACCACGACAGGCCGCTTCGCCGCGGCCGCCGATGCTGGGAGCGGCAGCAACGCGCAAGCCGCCGCTAAAAAAGCGGCGTACGCAAACATTACACGGCGAAACGACATAGCCCGACCATAGAACGCGCGCGTTGCCCCCTCCATTCACAGTGGCTTGATGCCAATTGTGCCCGGAATTGAGCGCGCGAAAAGGGCATAAATCCCGGTTCCGCGCGTGTTGTGCCTACGCCGCCACAAGATTTCGCAAAACGTACGGCAAGATGCCGCCATTTTCGAAATAGGCGATCTCGTCGGCGGTCATGATCATCAAGGTCAGCGGCAACGGCGCTGTATGGCCATCCGGATAGTGAATCGTCGCCGTCACCCTCATGCGCGGACTGAGCTTTCCGGAAAGACCTGGAATGTCGATCGCCTCGCGGCCCGTGAGTTGATAGTCATTGCGCGTCTTGCCAGCGTCGAAACAGAACGGCGCAATACCCATGCCGATCAGGTTTGAACGATGGATGCGCTCGAAGCTTTCGGTGATGACGGCGCGTACACCCTGGAGCTTCGGTCCTTTCGCCGCCCAGTCGCGCGATGAACCGGTGCCATATTCCTTGCCACCGATCACGACGGCCGGAACACCATCCTTCTTATAGTGCATGGCGGCGTCGAAGATGGACATTTCCTCGCCGCTCGGTTGCTTGTCGGAATAATAGATGGTGTTTCCGCCTTCCTTGCCGCCCATCATCTCGTTCTTGATGCGAATGTTGGCGAAGGTGCCGCGCTCCATCACTTCGTGATTGCCGCGGCGCGACCCGTAGGAGTTGAAGTCCTGCTGGCGGATTTGATGCTCCGACAAATAGACGCCTGCGGGCGCCGTGGGCTTGATCGATCCTGCGGGGGAGATGTGATCGGTCGTGATGGAATCTCCGAAAAGCGCAAGTGTGCGCGCCGCCTTGATGTCGCTGATAGGCGATGGCTGCAGTTTCATGCCTTCGAAGTAAGGCGGGTTCTTTACGTAGGTCGAGCCGATATCCCACGCATAGGTCTGGCCTTTCACGATCTTCACTTTTTTCCAGTGCGCATCGCCGGCAAACACATTGGCGTAGCGTTTGCGGAAAGACGCGGGCGTCACCGCTTTTCGGATCGTTTCGGCGATTTTCTTCGGCGAGGGCCAGATGTCCTTCAGAAAAACGGGCTCGTTATCATCGTCATAGCCAACAGGATCTTTCGTCAGGTTGACGTTCATCGAGCCCGCAAGCGCATACGCGACGACGAGCATCGGCGAGGCCAGATAATTCGCACGCACCTGCTGATGCACGCGGCCCTCGAAGTTGCGATTGCCGGACAGCACTGCACCGACGACGAGATCACCGTCCGTCACGGCTTTCGCAACGCTTTCGGGTAGCGGTCCAGAATTACCGATGCACGTCGTGCAGCCATAACCGACGAGTTGGAAACCTAGTTTGTCGAGCGGCTTGTTGAGACCGGCCTTGGCGAGATAGTCCGTCACCACCTGGCTACCCGGCGCGAGCGAGGTCTTCACCCACGGGCGCACTTTCAATCCACGCTTAACGGCAGCTTCGGCGAGCAAGCCAGCCCCGATCATCACGTTTGGATTGGATGTATTCGTGCAGCTCGTGATCGCGGCAATCACTACGTCGCCATGACCAATGGAATATTCGGTGCCATCCACTTTCACGCGGCGATTGGCATCGTCGCCTTTGTGAAACGTGTCCATAAGCGCGCTGGCGAATTCGTTCGCGGCATCGCCGAGGCTCACCCGATCTTGCGGGCGACGCGGACCGGCAAGGCTCGGCTCGACGGTCGCCAGATCGAGCGACAACGTGTCGGTGAATACAGGGTCCGGCGAATTCTTCTTGCGGTAGAGACCTTGCGCCTTCGCGTATTTCTCGACGAGCGCAACGCGGCCCGGCTTGCGCGCCGTGGCCTTTAGATAGCGGATCGTCTCCGCGTCGATCGGGAAGAAGCCACACGTCGCGCCGTATTCCGGCGCCATGTTCGCGATAGTTGCGCGATCTTCGAGCGCCATCTCATCGAGGCCCGGACCATAAAATTCCACGAACTTTCCGACCACGCCTTTTTTGCGCAGCATTTGCGTGACGGTGAGGACGAGATCTGTCGCGGTTACGCCTTCGCGCAATTTGCCCGATACGCGAAAGCCAATGACTTCTGGAATGAGCATCGAGATCGGCTGACCGAGCATCGCCGCTTCCGCCTCGATGCCACCGACGCCCCAACCAAGCACCGATAGTCCATTGACCATCGTGGTGTGGCTGTCGGTTCCCACGAGTGTGTCGGGGAATGCATACTCAATGAGTTTTTTGCCTTCCTTGGCTTTGCGCGTCCAGACCGTCTGCGCCAGATATTCGAGATTGACCTGGTGGCAGATACCGGTGCCCGGCGGCACGACGCGGAAATTCGCGAACGCCTGCTGGCCCCAGCGCAGAAACTGATAACGCTCCATGTTGCGCGCATACTCGATCTCGACGTTTTCCTTGAACGAAGATTTGTGACCGAAATTGTCGACCATGACCGAATGGTCGATCACGAGATCGACTTCGGCGAGCGGATTGATCTTCTCCGGATCGCCGCCGAGTTTCTTCATTGCATCGCGCATTGCCGCGAGATCGACGACCGCCGGAACACCGGTGAGATCTTGCATCAGCACACGCGCCGGCCGGAAAGCGATTTCGCGATCGGAGGATTTTGTTTTCAGCCACCCGGCGACTGCCTTGATGTCGTCCGCCTTGACGGTTTTTCCATCTTCATGGCGCAGAAGATTTTCGAGCAGCACGCGCATCGAATATGGCAATCGCGAGATGCCCTTCAGTCCGTTCTTCTCGGCGGCGGTCAGGCTGAAATATGCATAGCTTTTGCCGCCCGCCGAAAGCATCCGGCGGGATTTGAAACTGTCGAGGCTGCTGGTCACGGGGTATCCTCACGCGCAAATTGCGAAGGGAATATTTGGCCGTGGTTTAGTCAGATTCACCCCGCCTGCCAAGGAGAAAGACGCAGGCGAGACAATACGCGTCGCACATGAGCAGCTGGTGGCGAACTTCGTCATCAACGCGCCGCTTTCGTGCAGGAGGTCACAATCGATTGCGACAGCTTCGCGGTCGACCGTCGAAATCGTGAGAGTTTCGAAAACCTTTATTTTTCCCGGCGCTTAGCGGTCCCATTGTTGCCCTATTCCTTTGCGAAAAGGATTTGCCTGCGGGGGCGGGCGCGGAAGATTTCGCGCGAAGCGTTGCGAGTTTGAAAAGAGATTTACAGGCGCAATGATCAGATACCTCATTGCCATCGCGGCGTTTGTGCTGGCGAGCGCAGTCACACCGTTGTACGCGCAGGATTCGCTGTCCGAACGTCTGGCCGGTGACAGGCTCGCCGACGTGCAGTCCGGTGCGTATATCGCGGGCGACCACGTAAAGTTCGCACTTAGCTGGGACGGCGCGAATTTTCTGCTGCGGTTCGACGGAAATCCCGAAGTGTTCGTTCTCTACGGCGCACGCGCCTCTATGGGCGGCCGCGAACTGAAATACGATTCTGGCGAAACCGCTCTCCAGATCGCTGGATGGGGAGGGATGACTCTCTATACGGACGGCCAGCCTGGCGGATTGCCGGCTGTACGCAACGGCGAGACGGTTGCCCCCTCGCCCGCCAATGTTTCGCTGAACGACATGCAGAATGCCGCCAGCGATGAAGCCGAACATCTGACATATATGCGCGGGCTGCATCTTTCCTTCAATGCCGATTGGAGCGCGCTTTCCGCGAATGGCGCCGTGCGCAGCTTCGCGTTTGACACAATGGAAAATGCGGTGCGTGGTCTGGATCGCTTCAGCAACAATTCGGCCGCTCGCGAAGCGCTGGTTCGCAAGATCGACACAGTGATGATTGCGATCAGCGGAAAACCGGCACTCACTCTCAATGGCCGCACGCTGATCGTGACGTTCAATCCAGCTCGCGGCTACGAGGGCCGAGCGTCGTCGCGCGCCATCGCGCGCGCGCTCGCCATTGTCTTCAGAAAATGAACGTGATCAGAAAAGTTTGATCTACGAACTTAGACGCCATCCAACAGAAAATTTCGGCCGCCACGCTTCACCACCGCGACAATGCCGGCCGCCACAGAACGCGCGTCATCCAGCGCGTCGTGCTTTCTCCCCGTGAATTGTGCGCCACATAGCGACGCGACATCGCACGCGTGCTTGCCACGCGGATCGATCCCGCTTTCCAGTAACCAGGGAACGACATTTTTGTAACGGGGCAGCGATGGCACGTCGCGTAATCCATAGAGTTGGATGTTCTCGTGAAAAACCAGATCGTCGCGGCCAAATGCGGCTATCACACTGCCATCGGCGAAATCGACGAACCGCGCAAACGCGTCCGCGAAATCAACGCCGCGATTTGCAACGGCATCGTTCTTGATGCCCGTGAGCTGTTCGAGATAACTCGAAATCACGGGATTTAAGCGCGGCTTTGCGAGACATTCGAAGTCGCCCACGTGAGCAAAC
>DASZML010000262.1:0-2141 GCA_035551875.1 Rhizomicrobium sp. | reverse complement strand
GGGAGGTCGAAGCGCGCGGCGCTTCGGGCGGGGGGACTTCTCCCGCCACACTTTCCCCCACCCGAAATTCGCGTCGCGAATTGTCGGCCTTTCCACAAGGGGGAGGCGCTTGGTCGTGATCACCATCGAATATCTTTACATCTTCACCGGCCTTATCTTCGGCGCGATTGCCGTTTTGTCGGCGCTGGATGACGTCAATCCCAAACGCATCGGCAACACATTGTTCTGGGCGCTGTTCGCAGGCTCGTTTCTGTTCGGCTCGCATCTCAGCGATGTCGAGAATGGCGTGCTGGTGTTGGCGCTGGTTCTCGTTGGTGGATTCAACTTCATCGGGCGCACCACGCCTGCCACGACTTCGCCCCAAGAACGGCGCACGCTCGCAGCGCGCTATCGCAATGGGCTGTTCGCCATCGCGCTCATCATTCCCGTTGTCGCGCTCATCGGCACGGTGGCGTTCAAGAACTCCGGCCTCTTCGATCCCAAGCAGGTGACGGTGATTTGTCTCGGCATCGGCGTGATCGTCGCGCTCGCGGTTGCCATGTTTTGGATGAAGCCGCCGCTGCTTGCGCCGATGCAGGAAGGCCGCCGTCTCGCCGATACGATCGGGTGGGCGATCGCTTTGCCGCAGCTTCTCGCATCTCTCGGTGCGGTGTTCGCGGCGGGTGGCGTCGGCAAAGCGGTCGGCACATTCGCGGTAACGTATTTGCCGCTCTCCACACCGTTCGCTGCTGTGACGGCCTATTGCGTCGGCATGGCGCTGTTCACCATCGTGATGGGCAATGCGTTCGCGGCGTTTCCGGTGATGACGGCGGCGATCGGATTGCCGCTGATCGTTCACGGCTTTCACGGCAACGCGGTGATCATGGGTGCTATCGGGATGCTCGCGGGCTATTGCGGCACGTTGACGACGCCGATGGCTGCGAACTTCAACATCGTGCCCGCCGCGCTGCTCGAATTGCCCGACCGCTACGGCGTGATCCGTGTACAGATCCCAACCGCCATCCCGCTGCTTATCGGTAACATCCTGCTGATGTATGTGCTGGTGTTTCGGTTTTAGAAGGGTGTCATGACACACGTGCTCACGCCAAAACTCGCCGCTGATTTCGTGCATCTCGCGCTTGGCCATGTCACCCGCGAGTATCCGAACAAGCTCGATCATGTGATGAACGGGCCGGACGATGCGAAGACGCCGCGCGAGCTGCATCCGATTTTCTACGGAAGTTTCGATTGGCATTCCTGCGTACATTCGCACTGGCTCTTGGCGCGGATTTACCGGCTGTTTCCGGATGGCACCGAGGCGACGAACATTCGCGCTCTGCTGGATGAGAATTTCACGGCAGAGAAAGTTGCGGGCGAGCTTGCGTATCTGGCGCGTCCGTCGGCACGTGGTTTCGAGCGGCCGTATGGTTGGGCGTGGCTGCTCATGCTGCAAGGCGAACTCGCGCGGCACACTTCGGCAGAAGGAAAGCATTGGGCGCAGACGCTGAACCCGCTCGCCGATGCGTTCGTGCAGCGCTTCAAGGACTTCTTACCGCTTGCGACGTATCCCATCCGCTCCGGCGTGCATTCGTCCACTTCTTTCGCGCTGACGCTCGCACTCGATTACGCGCATGCAGCGAAAGACGATGTGTTCGCCACACTGCTAAAAGACAAAGCGCGCGAATGGCACAGTCACGACGCGAACATCACCGTGAACGAGCCGTCGCAGTCGGACTTTCTTTCGCCGACGCTGACCATCGCCGCGCTCATGCGCACTGTCCTGCGCGACAATGAATTCCGCCCGTGGTTCGCCAATTATCTGCCGGCGTTGCCGCAAACATTGCTCACGCCCGCGATCATCACTGATCGCAGCGACGGTCAGATCGCGCATCTGGATGGCCTCAATCTGTCGCGCGCGTGGAGCTGGAAACTGATCTTGTCCGGATTGCCGGCGAACGATGCGCTAACGGCGCAGGTCACGCCGGCCATCGACACGCTGCTCGCATCCGCGCTCGATCACATTGCCGGCGACTACATGGGCGAACACTGGCTCGCGAGCTTCGCGCTGCTGGCGCTGGAGCCATTTGGTTGAATGTTCTTCCCCCGTAAACGGGAGGAAATCAATTGTTGTCATTGCCGGGCCCACCGGCATCGGGATGCTG
>DASZML010000261.1:0-4310 GCA_035551875.1 Rhizomicrobium sp. | reverse complement strand
CCTTTCGCGCACCTCTTCGTCGCTGATAAATTCCGCGCTGATGCGCATCGCGGTTATCGGCGTGCGCAGATCGTGGCCCACAGCGGACAATAGTTGCCGCTGTCGGGTCAGCGTTTTCTGCAAGCGATCGGTCATGACGTTGAAAGCGTGCGCAGCGCGGCGAACGTCGTCCGGTCCTTCTTCCGGCACGATCGCCGCCTGACCGCCACGTGCCGCTTCGGCGGCCGACGCGGCGAGCTCGTAAAGAGGCCGCGCCACCCGGCGCGCGATAAAAGCAGCAGCCAGCGACGTCGCGATGATAGCGACAATCGCCGCGGCAACGATCTGCGTGGGCCACGAGCCGGGGGGCGGGCGGTAGAGCGTCGTCGTGAGCTCGGTCCCGCGCACCACGGGGATCGTTACGGCGATGACGGAGACCGGTACCTGACCGTTTTGCATGCGCTCGACAGTTTTGGGATCGCGGAAATCCACCAGCACGTCATCGGCATATTTCGGTTTGCGAAGCGCAACACCAACTCGCGCAGCGAACGATTGCTCCTCAGGATCCATAGCGCCTTCGAGTGGCTGGCCATGATGAATCTGAAAGTGCCAGATGTTCGATCCCAGAGCATGGGCCGCCGCATCACGTTGCTTGGCCGGAATCGCCGCCATCAACGTCGAGGCCGACACGGCGCGATCAATCAACCGCTCATCGAGCGCTGACTCATTTTGCTGCTGCTGATTGAGCTGAAAATAAGCCGCGACAACGACGTTCGAAATCAGCACCGCGGCTGCGGTGAGGATGACGAGCTGCGCGCCCAGGGTTCTGGGCCACCAGTTACGCGGCCAAAGCCTCATTCCCTCTCGGATTCCACCGCCATCATGTAACCGCCTCCCCAGACGGTCTTGATATAGCGTGGATTCTTCGGGTCTGGCTCGATCTTCTTTCTTAAGCGGCTGACATGATTGTCGATCGAACGGTCGAAAAGCTCGGCATCACGGCCTTTCGTCAGGTCCAACAGCTGATTTCGCGTGAGCGCGATCTTGGGACGCTCCAGCAAAGCCTGGAGAAGGCTGAATTCGCCGCTGGATAGGGCGATAGCCATGCTGTCGGCCCCGACGAGCTCTCGCTGCCCGGTATCGAGGATCCAGTCTCCAAATTTGATGCGCGCCGCCTCTGGCGGTTTCTGGCGAGGCGGCAACGCCTGCGTACGGCGGAGCACGGCGGCGATGCGGGCGATAAGTTCGCGGGGCGAGAAGGGCTTCGGGATATAATCATCCGCGCCCATCTCCAGACCAATGATGCGATCGACTTCTTCGCCGCGCGCGGTGAGGAGGATGACAGGGATCTGCGAGGTTTCGCGGATCGAACGGCAAAGGCTCAGACCGTCTTCGCCCGGCATCATGATGTCGAGTACGACGAGGTCGATCGCTGCGCCCTTCATAACTTTGCGAGCTGCCAGCGCATCCTGCGCCGTCGTCGCACGGTAACCATGTTCCCGCAGATACCGCCCCAAGGGCTCGCGAATATCGCGCGCGTCTTCGACGATCAGCACGTGAGGCTTTGTTTCGTCTCGAACCATTTCTCGAACCATCAGCATGTAAACAGAATGTAAGGCTGCGCCTCATCCTGCAAATTCTTATTGTCTCAAAACATCGCCAGAAGGGAAGTCACACAGTTTGCGACCAGAATTTCCGTCGGCGACAAAGTTTCGAGCACTCGCGAATAGAACTTAACCGCCCATTGAAGCGAATTGAAGGAGCTTTGGGATGAAGCCTCTTTTCCGGTACAGCCTCCTGGCGGGCGCGGTTGTCATTGCAGGTGGAGGGATCGCCATCGCCGCATTCGGCCACGCGCACCCGGCTACTGCTACGGCGGTGGCTGCCAATAATGATTATTCCGCACCGCAAAGCACGCACAGAGGGCGAAGCGGGGGCAAGTTCTTTACGCAATACGATCTGGATCACGATGGTCGTGTGACGCGCGAAGAATTCAGCAGTGCCGTCGCGCAGCAGTTCTCTCAGGCGTCGGGTGGTGGCGAGGGCTTGACGCAAGCGCAATATATCGCGTGGCGCTTGAAAGATTTACGGCCCAAGACCGATCAGATGTTCCATCGCGATGATTGGAACGGCGACGGCAAGCTCGTACTCGAGGAGTATTCGCAGCCAGAACGCGCGAGATTCGAAGCCGCGGATCGCAACGCCACCGGAGTGATCGCTTGCAGCCGCTCGACATCTTCTAGATCGGAAACGGACGATGCCACGACTTTGACCAGCACGCGCAGCAACGGCCGGGCTTTGTTCTGCCGCTATGATGATTTGAACCGCGACGGACAGGTTACGCGTGCGGAGTTCGACACTGTCATCGCACAGGAATTCGCATCGCAAGCCAAGAACGGCGCGCTGACGCCAGACCAGTTTTACGCAATCATCTCCGGTCACGTTCATGACAGCGCCGTTCGGACGTTTTCGCGCCTCGACGCTAATGCCGATGGCAAGCTCGACGAGTCCGAATTTGCCGCATCGGAGTTGCGCTACTTCGCGCGTCTCGACCGCAACAACGATGGCGTGGTTACGCGCGAAGAGACCGGTCAACGCCGCACGAGTGCGCTCCCTAACGATAAACCGGGACCTACCTAACCCGGCTTACACTGCTGCGCGGATGGCAACCGGCTCCCGCCGGTCATCCGCGCAGCAGATTTACGCTTTGGCGCCACGAAGCGTCAGGGTCATCTCGGCCAGGATCGAAATCGCAATTTCAGCCGGCGAGCGTGCTCCAATATTGAGACCGATTGGGCCGCGAATGCGTGCAAGCGCGTCATCGCCAAAGCTCGCGGCCTTGAGCCGCGCCACGCGCGCCGCGTGCGATTTTTTCGATCCCAACGCACCGATGTAGAAACAGTTCGAGCGCAGCGCTGCAATCAATGCAGGATCGTCGAGCTTCGGATCGTGGGTGAGCGCGACGAGTGCGCTGCGCGTTCCGAGCGGTTCTTTGGCCAATGCGTCATCGGCCCATTCATGCGAAAGCCGCACGCCGGGAAATCGCTCGGGCGTGGCGAAACTCGTGCGCGGGTCGATCACGCGCACGCCGTAGCCTGTGATAACTGCCATTTGCGAAAGCGATTGCGCGATGTGCGCCGCGCCGACGATCACCAGATCGAGCGGCGGATTGAAAACCGCCAAAAACCATTCGCGGCCTTCGATTTCGACGCTTCTACTTTGATCGGCGCGCGCAACATCCGCTGCTGCGATACCCAACGGCGAATGGTCCGCTGCGGGATCGATGAGATGGTCTTCGTTGGTGCCGAGGTCCGTCGCGCGCACGACGGCGCGGCCTTCGTGGCGGGCCTTGTTGATGGCGAGAAGCGTCTCGCGTTTCATCGTTATGAGAGCGGTTCAACAAAAACTTCGATGCGGCCGCCGCAAGCGAGGCCGACGGACCAAGCCGTCTCATCGCTGACGCCGAATTCGAGCTTGCGCGACGCGCCGTCCGTCATCGCGCGTTGTGCATCCTCAATCACCGCGCCTTCGATGCAGCCGCCGGACACAGAGCCCACGAATGCGCCATCCTCGCGTATAGCGATTTGGCTTCCGGCTTGGCGCGGCGCAGAACCCCAGGTCTTCACGACCGTGCCAAGCGCGACCTTGTGGCCTTGCGACAGCCAGTCTGCGGCGGTCTCGAGAACATCTTCGCTGGCCGCGGTCATGTGCGCGTTGCCATTTCAATGGCGCGCTTTGCCATCACGCTCACCAGATGCGCGCGATATTCGGCTGAGGCATGCAGATCCGAGTTCAGATCATCGGATGGCACTTTGATCTTGGCGACCGCGTCTGCGGAAAAATTGTCGTCGAGCACAGCTTCCATCTGCGTCATACGATAAACACACGGTGCCGCACCGGTCACGGCGACGCGCGCGCCAGTTTTCGTCTTCGCAACGAACACGCCGGCCATGGCATAGCGCGACGCCGGATTGCGGAATTTCTCATAGCCCGCGCGTTCGGGAATGGGGAACGAGACTTCCGTCAGGATCTCTGCGTCTTCCAATGCGGTCGAAAACATACCGGTGAAAACATCGTCGGCCGCGATGCTTCGCTTGTTCGTTTTGATGGTGGCGTTCAGGGCGAGAGCAGCTGCGGGATAGTCAGCAGCAGGATCGTTGTTGGCGATAGAGCCGCCAAGCGTTCCCATCGAACGCACGGCAGGATCGCCGATATGCGCTGCCAGATAAGCGAGAGCGGGTATGGCGCGTTGCACGTCGGAGGAAGTCGCGACCGCATCATGCTTGGTGCCAGCTCCAATGACGATGGCATCGCCGCTTACACGGATGAAT
>DASZML010000260.1:0-5039 GCA_035551875.1 Rhizomicrobium sp. | reverse complement strand
AGAAAGCCGGAAGACTCCCGCGCGATGCGGCGCGTGACGGTGTCGACTTTATAATCGTAAGCATTCGGCCAGCCGTTCCCATTTGCCACCACCGTCACGCGATCAGGGCGCAGCACGTAAAGCTCGCGCACGTCGCCGTTTAGCTGCAATGCCTGAAGATACGAATTGCCGGCGCATTGCAGGAACGCGTACCAGCGCTCGAACAACACCGCGCCGCTCTCGTTCGGGTTCGGATGCTTCAGCAGCGACAGCAGCGGATGGGATTCGATCTCCACCGCGCCCTCATAGAGCAGCCACGGCACCGACGCCGCGGCCTCCGCGATCATCCGCACGCAGCGATACGCGATGGCGTTGGCCATAACACCAAGGCGCATGAGCGAAGCGGTGTCGCGTTGACTCCATGAGGGCGCGCACCCCGGAAGCGTGAGAGCGATCATGGAGGGCATCGCTTTCGTTTCGGGCGCATGGATGGCGTGATGCTGTGCGTCATCGCGCGCCCGCGCTTTGGCGGGGCGTAGGAGATTGGAGAACATTGGTGTCCTTTCCAGCCCCCCCCTTGAGGGAGAGCCGACAAATTCAAGCAACGAAGCGAAGCGAGTGCGCAGAATTTTTCGGGGAGGGGCACGACTCGACAGAGCGAGTCCCCCCCCGAAGCACTTCGTGCTTCGACCCGCCCTCAAGGGGAGGGTGGGAATTTCAAATCGTTCGCACGCGCGGTTCGGCGTGGCGCGTGAACGGAAACAAGTGGCTCAGCGCCCACACCGCCGCGTCCATGCGGTCGGGGGATTTGCCGGTGCCGTCGAACTGGCACATCTGATCTTCCAGCTCGGCGAAACATCCGGCGTGATGCACGACGCCGCGCTCATATAAAGACGCAACCGGCGTGGCGCGCGTGCGCTTGTCGCGGCTGGCATAGACCAGCTTCACCGGCGCGTTGGGCATGTGCTGCGTGATGACATCGCGCACCATCTCGCCGCCCTGGTTGGCTTCGGCGACGATCTCGTCGGCCTTGAACGTCACGAACGCATCGAGCGCGCGGCCGGCCCATTGCTTCGGGGACATGTCGCCGCGCGAATAATCGCCGAGAACATAACCCTCCTCGCCCGCGCGGCCCGCGATCACGATTCCGCATTCATCGCCGGTCTTCGATACGGGCGGATCGATCGCGACGACGACACGCTCGCAATCGGGTGCGGAGGCGATGCGATGACGTTCGATCCATTCGCGTTGCCACAGCGCGTTCTCATTGTCTTCGATCAGTTCACCGTCGATCTCCTGACGGCCGAGACGCGTTCCTTTGTAGCGCTTCTCTATCGTGCTGATGAAACCACGCGCGAGATTCATTTTGTTGTCGTAGGTCGAAGCTGTCGTGACGCTGACCTCAGGACTATTCGTATAAAGTTCAAGCACTGCAGGAATGTTTCGCGGCGTGGTCGTGACCAACATGCGCGGATCGTCTCCCAAACGCATCGCCATCAGAGTCATGTCGAGCGCCGCTTGCGGCTCCGGCCATTTCGCAAACTCGTCAAGCCACGCGCCATCGAATTGGTGGCCGCGAATGGAGTCGGGTTCGTCCGCCGACAACACTGTGGCGACCGCGCCATGCGGCCACACCACGCGGCGCAGCGATGGTTGATATTCCGCGCCTTCGCTCACACTCAGCAATCCCGATTCTCCTTCGATCATCACGCTGCGCGCTTCATGATGCGTGGCGCCGATGAGCGCGACACGTTGCATTTTCTGCTCGCGGATATTCTGCGCGATCCATTCGGCGCCCGCGCGCGTCTTGCCGCTGCCCCGTCCGCCCATGAACAACCAAATGCGCCAGTCGCCGGTGGGTTCGTATTGATCGAAACCGGCATTGAAGCGCCAGCTGGCATTAAGCGCCGCTCTTTCCGTCTCCGGAAGCTCCTCGAACAACCGGCGTAGATCGAGCGAGGGATACTTCAATTTCAACAGAGCGAGTGATCTTACGTTCAATCTCGTCGAGGGCATTTCCATTGGTGCTTACTGCTTTGCTGATGCGTTGTGACGCGCGTTCACGTTCGGCGCGCGCCAGCCTTTCGAGTGTGCGTTCGAGCGAGGCGAGCGTGCGCGCATCGGAGGCGCGCGTCGTTGCGTCGTTGTTTGCCGGGCGCGAGCCTTCGACCTGTTTGATCTGGCGATCGAGTTCGCCGAAGAGCCGCGTCACCAACTTGTCCAGCCAGTCCGAGTCGATGTCTTCGGGTTTGAGTTTCTCGCGTTCACGGCGCGCGGCGTTCTCCGCCGCAACCGCAGGGTTGCTGACATTGGGCATGTGATCCTTTCGTTATTCGGTTTTCGAATTGCGCCACCTCCCCCGCTTCGCGGGGAAGATCAAAAAAGCAAAAAGGCCCGGCGGATTTCGCTGGGCCTTTCTTCGGTCTGTTCTGTCTGGGCGCAATTCGAGATGTGGGGAGAATGTACGGGCCGACCGTCACGGTGTCAAGCGAAATAGGAAGAATTTTTGCGAAAGAGGCAAACTAGCCTAAGTCCTTGATACGCCAAAACATTCCTAAGCCGCGAAAGTCCGCATGACCGCGTTTTGCAATTTTGTTGCGCGCTGAAAATTATTTTTTGGACGGTTTTTTCATTCAAACACACATCTCACGGCCCAACTTGATCGCGCCATCCGGTACGCGCGTTGCGCGAGCCAGAGATGTGTTCGACGATCGCCTGGGTGGACCGCTTTTGCGGGCCATGACATTTAAGGGGGAGAGCTAAGACGGCATCTCACCATATCCGCGCGCCATCGCGGCGGCGAAGACCGGCATGAGCGCGAAGAAGAAGACCTCGCCCCACAAAAAGCGCCGTACCGTGCGGATCGAGGTTTCGCCAGGAAGAAAATTCGGATCGGCTTTCAAGGCGCGGCGCCAGCGGATATAGGCGACCGTCGGCCAGATCGAGAGAATGCCGACGATCGCGAAGCAGCCGATCTTCGACCAGAAGAAATGGTTGTGCGAATAATACGCCCATCCCTTCGCCGCAAAATTGGCGCGCGCGAAACCGACGATCAGAATCGCGACAGCCAGAATGCCGTACCAAAGATCGACCTTGCCGAGCCGCCCTATCCCGCCGGCGTTCAATCCCTGTTTCGCCACGCCGAGTTCAAACGCGATCACGCCGGCAAGCGCGAAGATCAGAAGATGATGCCCGATGGCGAAGAGAAGATCGGTCGTCGCGAAATCCATGATGTGCCCCCGAGGCGGATCATTTACAACATACATCGGAAATTGAACGATGTATCCTGCGCGTCAGATTCAAGGAGCCACGCCATGCGCCCATCCGCCCTGCCCGCTCTCGCCCTGGGTGCTTTTGCGCTCGGCGCATTCGCGGTCGGCGCACTTGCCATCGGCTTCGTCGCGATCAATGAGCTCGCCGTGAAACGCGCGCGGATCAAGCGATTGGAGATCGACGAACTCGTGGTGCGCCGCATTTCAAAACGGACAGCCGCATCGACGCCAGAAACCTGAGCCGTCTTATGACTTTGCGCAAAACCATCGAGGTCGTCACAAAACTCGCTGAACGGCGTGTGATCGGCAGTTACGCCATTGCCGGTGCCGTCGCCGCATTGAATTACATCGAGCCTATGCTGACCGAAGACCTCGACATTCTCATATCGATCGACGGTTTTGAAAAAAGAAGCTCGGGACTGTTACTGCTGGCGCCTATCGAAAAAGCACTAGCGGATATGGGATACACGGAACGAACCAACGTTGGTTACAACGTTGAAGACTGGCCGGTGCAATTTCTGCCTGTATCGTCCGCGCTCGATGAAGAAGCTCTCGCGGATGCCATCGACTTGGACATCAGCCAATCGGGCGAAACGCCGCTAAAAGCGCGCTGCTTGCGGGCAGAACACGTCGTCGCCATTGCGCTTAAGGTTGGACGGCTCAAGGATTTGGCAAGAATCCAGGCATTTCTGGAGCAGGATGCTGTCGAGCTTGCACTCTTGAAAGCCGTTCTGGAGAAGCACAATCTGACGGGTACATGGAAGGAATTCTGTATCAAAGCGGTCATCAAAAACCCGCTCGCGGACACGAAGTGATGTCGAAGGGCAAGCAGTATCCCGATAACAGCGAGATCTTTGCTCGCAAGGCCCAAGGCCGGCGTGACCGCGCACGGCAGGCCAACTTTGCGGAAAAGCTGGACGCAGTGGATGCATTGCGCGCGCGTGTGGCGCCAATCATTCGCGCCCGGGAATCCCGCAAGCGCGACAGGCGAGAGGGCAAGGCAAACCAGAGTTAGAACAGCCCCGCTAGTGCGAATCCCACCTAGCGCCTTGCTGTTTCCTTAACGGCCCAAGCCTGGAATCCGCCCAAAATATCCGCCACTTAGCGCGCTTCGGGCTAGGTGAAGATGGCAAATCGGAAAAACGAAATTCCCGGCGCGGTCGGCGAATGGCTGGCGCAGCACCAGCGCGGTTTTGGGCGCGTGCTCACGATCGTCACGATCATCATTGCGATCCCGCTGATCGCGGTTCTGCTGGCGCCTACGATCCTCGGCTGGTTCGCGCCACCCATCGATCTGTCGCAAGATCTTTATTCCGTGAACCGGCCCATCGCGTTCACCTTCCTGGATTCCGAAGGACACACCGCGGGCCATCGCGGCGCCATCGTCGGTGAGCGGCTGAAGCTCGAAGACATGCCGCCCTATCTTCCCGCCGCGTTCATCGCGATGGAGGACCGGCGCTTCTACGACCATGGCGGCATCGATATGCGCGGGCTTCTGCGCGCGGCGTGGGAGAATTTCCGCGCGCATCATGTCGTGGCCGGCGGTTCGACGATCACGCAGCAGACCGCGAAGATCATTTACACCTCCCAAGAGCGCACCATGACGCGCAAGCTCACCGAGCTGATGGATGCGGAGAGCCTCGAAAAGTCGCTCACCAAGAAACAGATCCTCGAACTTTATCTGAACCGTCTTTATCTCGGCTCCGGCGCCTATGGCGTCGATGGCGCGGCACATATCTATTTCGGCAAGAGCGCGCGCGATCTGACATTGCCGGAAGCGGCGATGCT
>DASZML010000259.1:0-4708 GCA_035551875.1 Rhizomicrobium sp. | reverse complement strand
CCGTGTCCTGCGGGACGATGCCGATCTTCTCCCGAAGGCTTGTCTGTGTGACATCGCGGATATCCTGACCATCGATCGTCACCGATCCGCTCTTGATGTCGTAGAACCGATAGAGGAAGCGCGACAGCGTAGACTTGCCTGCGCCCGATGGTCCAACCACCGCCACGGTCTTGCCCGCCGGCACCGTAAAGCTGATGCCTTTCAGTACCGTGCGTGCCGGCTCGTATGAAAACACGACATTGTCGAACTTGATCTCACCGCCCGTGACGACGAGCGGCTTTGCGTCCGGCTTGTCCCTCACTTCCTGCGGCTGATGCAGGAGGCGGAACATGGCGTCCATGTCCACCATCGCCTGTGTGATCTCGCGAAACACCGTTCCCAGAAAGTTCAGTGGCACATAGAGCTGCATCAGAATCGCGTTTGCCATGACGAAATCGCCGATCTGGAAACGCCCGGCGCGAATTCCAACCACCGTGAGCGCCATCACGATACCCATGCCCACGGCTACGATGATCGCCTGACCGGTGTTGAGAACCGACAGCGATAGCTGCGCCTGGATCGACGCGCGTGAAAACTTCTCCATCGACTTGTCGAAGCGGCGCGTCTCATGCCCTTCGTTGTTGAAGTATTTCACTGTCTCGTAATTGAGCAGACTATCGACAGCCTTCGTGTTGGCGTCCTGGTCGGACTGGTTCATGTCGCGGCGGAACTGGATGCGCCAGCGCGTCACGGCATAGGTGAACCAAGAATAGGCGCCGACCATTGCAAGCGTGACCAGCGTAATCGCCAGATCCAGCTTCAGGATCATGATGACGCTGAAAATGATGAGCTGAAACAGCGTCGGAAAAATGTTGAACGCCGCAAAGGAGAGCAGCGTGTCGATGCCCTTGGTGCCGCGCTCGATGATGCGCGACAGGCCGCCCGTCTTGCGCTCCAGATGAAAGCGAAGCGACAGCGTGTGGACATGCGCGAAAGTCGAGACGCCAACGTCGCGCAGCGCGTGGTATTGCACTTTTGCGAAAATGCCGTCGCGAAGTTGGGCAAACGCCTGCATCAGTATGCGCGACAGGACGTAGCCTCCGACCAGCGCCAAGGTCGACATCACCGCGATGGTATAAGCAGGCTTGCGCGCGAGCCCGTTCGTGATCCATCCCATGAACAGCGGGAAAGCCGTCGTCGCGACGATGGCGAGCATCAGGCAGATCGACGCGAGGAAGACGCGGAGCTTCAGATCGGGCCGTCCCTTCGGCCACAGATAGGGCAACAGCATCCACAGCGGCCGCAACGTCAGTCCGCCTTCGCCCTTCTCTTCCACAAGGCTGTTACCGGCCATGCTTTCAATTTCCCATATTCGCGCCGCCGAACATCAACAGCCCGGCGACCAGTGACAACGCAGCAATGAAGATCAGGATGACGAGCGGCCGCTTCAAGACTAACCTCGTTTCGCAATCGAGCGTGTTTGTGTATACGCGCAGCGGGCCGCAATTCCCAAGCCCGCGCCATCATCGGATGTGAGTTCATGCATAGCCCTGCCCCAAATATGGAAAAGCGGCAGTTCACCATTTGCGTCTTCTGCGGTTCTTCGCCCGGCGTGAAAGCGGAATACGCCGCGACGGCGAAACGGCTTGGCGAACTTATCGCGGCGAACGGTTATGCGATGGTGTTCGGCGCCGGCAATCTCGGCTTGATGGGCGAGACGGCGCGTGCGGCGCGAGACGGCGGATCGCCGGTGACGGGAATTCTTCCGGCGTTCCTTCGCCATATCGAACCGCCGATGCAAGGCGGCGAAGAGTTGATAGTCACGCCGGACATGCACCAGCGAAAAGATCGCATGGAAACGATGTCGGATGCGTTCGTCATTCTGCCCGGCGGGCTCGGCACGATGGACGAGTTGTTCGAAGTGCTGGCCACTGCGCAACTCGGCGTTCACAAGAAGCCGATCATTTTGCTCGACATCGCGAATTACTTCACGCCAGTTCTGGCCCTGATGAATCATATCGTCAGCCAAGGCTTTGCCTTGGCGGCAATTGACAAATTGTATCGCATCGCTGCGACGCCGGAGGACGCGATGAGGTTTCTCAAAGAGGCTCTGCTTCCGTCGCCGCTTGCCGAAAACGCGTAAAGCGCCCTTCCAGCGCCACAATCACGAGCGCCGCCCAAACAAAGCCAAAACTCACCCCATCGGTACGCGTGAAATGTTCGCCCAAACCCAATGTCGCCAGCAACAGCGTCATGGTGGGATTGAGGTATTGCAGAAAGCCCAGCGTCGAAAGCCGGATGCGCCGGACGCCTGCTGCAAACATCGCGAGGGGCACAGCGGTCAGCGGGCCCGCGAGCACCAGCAATGAATCCACACGAAGGCCAGCGTGTGGGAATGTGTGACTTTCATGCGTGCCCCAAAAAGCGATCAACGCCGCCGTAACGGGAAACAATATCCAGGTTTCCACAGCGAGCGCGTCGAGCGAATCCACATGCGTGAGCTTTCGGAAGAAACCGTAGAAGCCGAAAGAAAGCGCAAGCGAGATGGCAATCCAGGAAAAATGGCCGAGCGCCACCGATTGGATCACCACAGCCAACCCCGCAAGCACAATCGCGGCCAAGCGGACTCTCGAAATCTGCTCACCCAGAAAGAGCACGCCGAGCCCAATCGAAAGCAACGGGGTGATGTAGTAACCGAGGCTGGCTTCCACCAGAGATCGGTTGGCCACCGAATAGATAAAGATCGTCCAGTTGATACTGATGAGAATGCCGGTGAGCGCCAGGATCGCCATCAGGCGTTTCTGGCGAAACATCGCGCGCAGATGGCTCCAGCGCTGCCGCACCGCGATCATGATGGCGCAGAACAACGCCGACCAGAAAATGCGATGCACCGTCACTTCGAACGGCGGCACCGCCAGCAGCAACCGCCAATAGAGCGGCATGAAACCCCAAAACACATAGGAAAACGCGGCAAGCGCAATGCCGTTGGGGTCATCTTTGGCCGGTTCGGTCATGATGCGAATCTAGCCGAGCAAATCACCGTGACGGCCCGCAAAGTTTTCATTTCGGCTATGCGTCACGCGCCGTCGCGAAACAATTTGTAGCAAACCGAATCCGTCAGCGCCTCGAAGCTCGCATCGACAATGTTGGGAGATACGCCGACGGTGGACCAACGATTGCCCTTCCCGTCCGCGCTTTCCACCATCACGCGCGTCACAGCCTCCGTTCCGCTCGTAAGGATACGCACCTTGTAATCCACCAGGCGCAGATCGGCGAGGAAGGCGGAATATTCGCCGAGATCCTTGCGCAGCGCGTCGTCCAGCGCGTTCACCGGACCATTGCCGGTGCCGACATTGTGATAGGTCTTGCCGCCGACCTTTACCTTCACCACCGCTTCGGACACGGTGGCGAAACCGCCTTTCGCATCGTGGCGGCGCTCCACCATCACGCGAAAACTCTCGACATCGAAATACTCGCGCACCTGGCCCAGCGCGCGGCGCGCGAGAAGTTCGAACGAGGCTTCCGCGCCGTCATAGGCGTAGCCCAGAAATTCGCGCTGCTTCACATCTTCCAGCAATCGCGCGATGCGCGGGTCGTTCGCCGCAACATCGATGCCCGCTTCCGACAGCCGCGACATCAGATTTGATTTGCCCGCCTGATCCGACACCAGAATGCGCCTCGCATTGCCGATCGCTTCCGGCGGCACATGCTCGTAGGTCTTCGGATCTTTCAGCACGGCCGACGAATGCAAACCGCCCTTGTGCGCGAAAGCGCTCGGGCCGACATAGGCCGCGTGACGGTTCGGCGCGCGGTTCAGGATTTCGTCCAGCAGGCGCGAGACATGAGTCAGCTCGCGCAACTGCGCCGCTGACACGCCCGTTTCGAATTGCGCGGCATATGGCTCTTTCAGCAACAGGTTCGGCAACAGCGCGCACAGATTGGCGTTGCCGCAGCGCTCGCCCAATCCGTTGAGCGTTCCCTGTATCTGCCGCGCGCCACCGCGCACCGCCGCAAGCGACACCGCGACCGCCTGCTCCGTATCGTTGTGCGCATGGATGCCGAGCGCCGCGTCCGGCCACTTCGCTTTCACGTCGGAGACGATGCGATAGACATCTTCGGGCATCGTGCCGCCATTGGTGTCGCACAACACCAGCCAGCGCGCGCCGGCATCCTTCGCTGCTTTCAGGCAATCGAGCGCGTATTGCGCGTTCGCCTTGTAGCCGTCGAAGAAATGTTCGGCGTCGAACAACGGCTCGCGGCCGCGTGCTTTCACCGCCGCAATGCTCTGCGCGATGTTGTCTATATTGTCGCCACGCGGAATCTCCAGCGCGACATCGACGTGGAAATCCCACGTCTTGCCGACGAGGCAATTCGCGTCCGCTTTCGCATCCAGCACCAAGGCAAGGCCTGGATCGTTCGCGGCGCTGCGGCCCGAGCGTTTTGTCATGCCGAACGCGACGAACTTCGCGCGGCTCAGCGGCGGACGTTCCGAGAAGAACGCTGTGTCGGTCGGGTTCGCGCCCGGCCACCCGCCCTCGATGTAGTCGAGGCCGAGCTTGTCCAGCGCCAGCGCGATCTGACGCTTGTCCTCCACCGAGAAGTCCACGCCCTGCGTCTGCGCCCCGTCGCGCAGCGTCGTGTCGAAGAGAGTGAGACGCTCTTTGTTCATCACGCAGCGCCACGATGGAATGAAACGCAGCCTCCCAATCTCGTTGCGTTGGCGCAGCGG
>DASZML010000258.1:0-4121 GCA_035551875.1 Rhizomicrobium sp. | reverse complement strand
CCGCAACACTCGTTCGGAAGCGCAGCGAAGGCTTCACGTGCGATTTGTTCCTGCAAAGCGATGGTCAGAACGAGCACCGCCATCTATTGCGCCGGTGCGATTTCGCCGATCAGGTGCACGTCATCAGTGCTGAAGATAAAGACACGATTGCCCTCGCGCGTGGATACTTCCATCACCAGCCGGTTGCCTGCGGTCTGCATCGTCAGAATGTGCGAACCCGGCGGCAGTGCATAATGGCCGGTCACCACCTGCTGACCCGGCGCATGGCCGCTCATCCGCATGGCGATGCCGGCAAGGACCATCACGAAGGCCAGCGCCAAGAGGACGCCAAGAATAATGACGGCGGCCTTCAGTCCGCGATAGGTTGCACTGTTCTTTGGATCTTCTGCAGGCACAGCCGAAATGTCGGTCACTGAAAACCTCTCCGTGGATGCATTGGCCGCGTGCGTGGCCGATGAACAATCCGGTTGGCGGCTCGACCGGTTTCTCGCCGCCTCGCTTGCCGATCTCAGCCGCGCGCGGCTGCAAGGCCTTATTCTCAATGGCGCGGTGACGCGAGACGGCGCGACGATAAAAGACGTGAATACGAGGGTCAAACCCGGCGAGCGCTACGACGTGAATGTTCCTGCGCCCACGCCGGCCGACCCGCAAGGCCAGGATATCCCGCTCAATGTTCTCCACGAGGACAAGGAATTGATCGTGATCGATAAGCCGGCTGGGCTTGTGGTGCATCCTGCGGCTGGCAATCCGGATGGCACGCTGGTGAATGCGCTGATCGCGCATTGCGGCGCGTCGCTCAAAGGCATCGGTGGCGTCGCGCGGCCCGGCATCGTGCATCGCCTGGATAAAGATACGAGCGGCGTACTCGTCGCCGCCAAAACCGAACGCGCGATGGCCAGCCTTTCCAAGCAGTTCGCAGCGCATACCGCTGAACGCGCATACAATGCCGTGGTTTGGGGAAGTCCGCGAGCCAGCGAAGGCATCGTCGAAGGCAATATCGGGCGCAACCCCTTCGACCGGAAGCGCATGGCGGTGTTGCGCGGGCAAGGCAGGGAAGCGCGCACGCGTTATCGGGTGCTCGAACGTTTCGGCGAAAAGACGCGGCCATTTGCGAGTTTGTTGGAATGCCGATTGGAAACCGGCCGCACGCATCAGATCCGCGTGCATCTCACCCATCTGGGTCATCCGCTGATTGGCGATCAGACGTATGGCAAAGCGCATCGCCCGCCACGCGCGAAGTCATCAGAAGAAGAGCGCGCCTTCACTGAAGCTGCAAACTTTCCACGGCAAGCACTGCATGCATGGCTATTGGGCTTTCAGCATCCGACATTGCACAAGCAGATGCGCTTTGAGTCGCCGTGGCCAGCGGATTTCGCCAGTCTCGTTGCGGCACTGCGCGGGCTGAGCAACGGTTAGCTACGCGTTCACCGGGTTGTGAGCACAAGAAGCCGCTTCGTCTGCGATAGTGGCGAACGATCCTTTTGGAGGGCGCCATGCGTGTTGGTGTATTTGCCGGCATCGCCACTATGATCTGCGCAACGAATGTATATGCGGCGGCGTCGCTTCCGCCGCCCGCCTGTACCGGTGCGGAAAATCGCCAATTCGATTTTTGGATTGGCCGATGGGATGTGTATCCGAAGATGGCGCCGGACAAGCTTGTCGCCCATAGCCTGATCGAAAGCCGCTATGCCGGATGCGCTATCCGCGAGAACTGGATGCCGTTGGTGAGCGGCGGCGATGGCGGCAGCCTGAGCACATATGTTCCAGCGAAAAAAGCTTGGCGGCAGTTTTGGACGGACTCGTCAAATGCGGCCGTGGATTTCACTGGTGGCTGGGATGGCAAATCCATGATCCTGACGGGGACGTGGCCGCAGCCCGGCCATCCAACACAGATGACCCGCATGACCTATACAAAGTTGGCCGATGGCAGTGTCGAGCAGGCAGGCACATCGTCTGACGATGGCGGCAAGACCTGGCAGCCTTCTTTCGACTTCATCTACCGGCCGTCGAAGGCGCAATAGCCGCGTTCACCAAGGCTTTGCGGCAAAACCGCGGCTTGAAAAACCATCAAAACCTCATATTTGCATTCAAGACTTTCGGCCAAGGGGTTTGGCCCAGTCTAATCGGCCGGTCTGTGCGTTTTAGCAGATCGATCCGGCGAAAGCCGGGGCCGGAAAGGGGTTTGAAGATGAGCAATCGCGGACTTCCCGCCCTCCAGGGCGAAGGTGGCCTTTCCCGTTATCTGACCGAGATCCGGAAATTTCCGCTTCTCGCGCCGGAAGAAGAATACATGGCCGCGAAGGCGTGGCGGGAACACGAGGACCCCGAGGCTGCCCGTAAACTCGTCACCTCGCATCTTCGCCTCGTCGCCAAAATCGCGATGGGCTATCGTGGCTACGGCTTGCCGATTTCCGAAGTCGTGTCCGAAGGCAATGTCGGGCTGATGCAGGCGGTGAAGCGCTTCGAGCCCGACAAAGGTTTCCGCCTCGCGACCTACGCGATGTGGTGGATCCGCGCCGCCATCCAGGAATACATCTTGCGCTCGTGGAGCCTCGTGAAGATGGGCACCACGGCGGCGCAGAAGAAGCTGTTCTTCAATCTGCGCAAGGCCAAGAACAAGATCAGCGCCATTGAAGAAGGCGATCTGACGCCGGAACATACCAAAGAGATCGCGCGCCAACTTGCCGTGCCGGAACAAGAAGTCATCAACATGAACCGGCGTTTATCCGGCGGCGACTCTTCGCTGAACGCACCGATGCGCGCGGATTCGCAATCCGAATGGCAGGACTGGCTGGCGGACGACACGCTTGATCAGGAATCGCGCATGGCCGAGACCGAAGAAATGGGCGAGCGCCACGATCTACTCGCCAGCGCCATGAGCGAGCTGAACGAACGCGAGCGCGATATCATCGAAGCGCGCCGTTTGCGTGACGAACCCGCCACGCTGGAAGACCTGTCGCAGAAATACGGCATCTCCCGCGAGCGCGTGCGCCAGATCGAAGTGCGCGCGTTTGAGAAGCTGCAGCAGGAAATGAAACGCGCGCTTACCGCCAAACGCAGCGCGGTCGTGCAGGTTTCGGCTTAACTTCCACTTCGCTTAATTCGTCATGGCCGGGCTTGTCCCGGCCATGACGGTTAGTGGATTGTAGGGACCGGTATGCGTCCCTGCGTGTTCCGCTTTTTTTCCATGACAACCAATGATGCTTGCGGTGGTTGGGAGAACTGAAATGAAGTTCAAACTCTGGCAAATCGACGCGTTCGCGGAGAAGCCGCTGGAAGGCAATCCGGCGGCGGTCGTTCCGTTAGAAAAATGGATCGATGCATCGTTGATGCAAAAGATCGCGAACGAGAACAACCTCGCTGAGACCGCTTACTTCGTGAAAACCGCGCCGGGCAAATACGATCTGCGCTGGTTCACTCCGGAAAGCGAAGTCGATCTTTGCGGGCATGCCACGCTCGCGAGCGCCTCCGTGATCTTCAACACGCTCGATCCTGCGCTCTCGCGCATCGATTTCCAGACGCGTTCCGGCACGCTGACAGTCGAGCGTGGCGAGAAGAGCCAGCTCGTCATGTCGTTGCCGAGCGATCCCGTTTCGCCCTTCGAAGGTCCACTCGGTTTTGCGAAGGCCATTGGCGACGCGCTTGGCACCGTGCCGCCTTCTGAAATTCTCAAAGGCCGCTATGTGATGGCTGTTTGGCAAAACGCGCGCGACGTCCGTGACATCAAAGACCCTGGCGATATCGGCCGTGTAATGCGCGACGTCGGCCTGTGGGGCTGCATTGCCACCGCGCTGGGCGACGAAGGTTTCGATTTCGTCTCGCGATTTTTCGCACCAGAAAAAGGCGTGCCGGAAGATCCGGTGACGGGTTCGGCGCATTGCGCGCTCGTGCCGTTCTGGTCGAAGCGGCTTGGTAAGAAAACGTTGAAAGCACGGCAAGTCAGCCGGCGCGGCGGCAACCTGCTCTGCACCGACGACGGCGAGCGAACAACTCTCTCCGGCAGCTGCGCGCTCTATCTCACTGGTGAAATCACCGTCTGATTACTGCCGCGCAGGCTTGTCGCGCATGCCGCCCAGCGGTTCGTCTTCGTTGTCGAGCCCTTCGCGGGTATCGCTATCGTC
>DASZML010000257.1:0-6987 GCA_035551875.1 Rhizomicrobium sp. | reverse complement strand
AGGCAAGAAGGGCTTGCCGCGTTTGAAGCCGCCATTCCCCGCCAACATGGGCATCTATGGCTGCCCGACGACGGTGAATAATGTCGAAAGCATCGCCGTTGTGCCGACGATCATGCGCCGCGGCCCGGAATGGTTCTCCAGCTTCGGCCGCCCGAACAACACCGGCACCAAACTCTTCCAGATTTCCGGCCATGTGAATACGCCATGCGTTGTCGAAGAGGCGCTCGGCATTCCGATGAAAGAGTTGATCGAGAAATATGCCGGTGGCGTGCGCGGCGGCTGGGACAATCTGCTAGCCGTCATTCCGGGCGGCGCGTCGTGCCCGATGATCCCAAAATCGGTGTGCGACACCGTGCAGATGGATTTCGATGCGCTGAAAGCCGTGAACTCATCGCTCGGTACCGCCGCCGTCATCGTCATGGACAAGACGACCGATCTCGTGAAGACCATCGCGCGCTATGCCTACTTCTACAAGCACGAAAGCTGCGGCCAGTGTACGCCGTGCCGCGAAGGCACTGGCTGGATGTGGCGCATGATGAAGCGCATGGAGACTGGCGACGCGCGCATCGAAGACATCGATCTTCTTTGGGAAGTCGGCAAGCAATGCGAAGGGCACACGATCTGCGGCCTTGGCGACGCTGCGCCATGGCCGATCCAGGGACTCATTCGGCATTTCCGCCCTGAGCTTGAGCGCCGCATTCTCGCGCGTCAGGGCGAGAAGATGGCGGCGGAGTAGCCTATGGCATCGCGCAAACTTCTCATCGACGGCAAAGAAATCGAAGCCGATGACAACATCACGCTTTTGCAGGCGTGCGAGCAGGCAGGCGCTGAGATTCCGCGCTTCTGCTATCACGAGCGTCTGTCGGTCGCCGGCAATTGTCGCATGTGTCTGGTGGAGTGGGTCGGTGCGCCAAAGCCGCAAGCCTCTTGCGCGTTGCAGGTGAAAGATATCTTCCCGAACAAGGACGGCACGCCCGCCAAGATCAACACGACATCGCCGATTGCGCGCAAGGCGCGCGAAGGCGTGATGGAATTCCTGCTCATCAATCATCCGCTGGACTGTCCGATCTGCGATCAGGGCGGCGAGTGCGATCTGCAGGATCAGGCGATCGGCTATGGCCGCGCCGCGTTCCACCGCTTCAATGAGAACAAACGTGCGGTCGAAGACAAATATATGGGCCCACTGATCAAGACGATCATGACCCGTTGCATTCAGTGTACGCGCTGTGTGCGTTTCGCGACGGAAGTGGCTGGCGTTCCCGATCTCGGCGCGACAGGGCGCGGCGAGGATATGGAGATCACGACCTACCTGGAGAAAGCGTTTTCCTCAGAGCTTTCCGGAAATGCTGTCGATCTGTGTCCGGTCGGCGCTCTCACGCACAAACCCTGGGCGTTCGTCTATCGCCCTTGGGAATTGAGCAAGACGGAATCCATCGATGTGATGGATGCGCAAGGCTCGAATATCCGCGTCGACGCACGCGGGCCGCAGGTTCTGCGTGTCCTGCCGCGCCTCAATGAAGACGTGAACGAGGAATGGATTTCCGACAAATCGCGTTATGCGTGCGACGGCCTGTCGCGCCAGCGTCTGGATAGACCGTATGTGCGCAAGGACGGAAAACTCGTTCCTGCAACATGGGGCGAAGCGTTCGCCACCATCGCTTCGCGCATGAATGGCGCGAAGCCGGAGAAGATGGCTGCTATCGTCGGCGATCTCGCGGCAGCCGAAGAGATCAAGGCGCTGAAGGATCTGATGCTATCCTTCGGCGATGTGAATCTGGAATGCCGTCAGGACGGCGCGAAGGTCGGCGAAGGCCCCCGCCAGTCGTGGCTGTTCAACACGACCATCGCGAATGTCGAAGCGGCCGACGCGATTCTATTGGTGGGCGCCAATCCGCGCTGGGAAGCGCCGGTGCTGAACGCGCGCATCCGCAAAGCCTGGACGAACGGCCCGCTGAAGATCGCGAATATCGGCACGCCGGTCGATCTAACTTATCCGGTTGAGCAACTCGGCGGTGCGGACGTGTTGTCCGGCATCGCCGATGGCAGCCATGCTTTCGCGAAAGTTTTGAAAGACGCCAAGCGTCCAATGATTATCATCGGCGCGAGCACGATGCCGCGTGCTGACGGTGCGGCCATTCTGAATATCGCGGCGAAGATCGCATCCGATACGGGCGCCATCGGTCCTGCCGGAACGCCAGCCGAAGGCGGTTGGGTTGGTTTCAATGTATTGCACACGGCTGCGAGTCGTGTCGCCGCGCTCGATCTCGGATTTGTCAAAGGCAGCGACATGGCCGGCATCCTCGAAGGCGGCATGGAATTTGTCTGGCTGCTCGGCGCCGATGAGTTCGACATGTCGAATCTCGGCAATGCGTTCGTCGTGTATCAAGGCACACATGGCGATGCCGGTGCGCATCGCGCAGACGTCGTTCTTCCCGGCGCAGCATACACAGAGAAAGACGGCATCTACGTCAATTTCGAAGGCCGCGTGCAGCGCACGAAGCGCGCGGTGTTCCCGCCCGGCGATGCCAAGGAGGACTGGACGATCCTGCGCGCGTTGTCTGAAGTCGCCGGTAAGAAATTGCCTTACGACGATCGCGATGCGCTGCATCAGGCGATGTATAAGGACGCGCTGTCGTTCAAGGATATGCACGAAACACCCGCGCATCTCGGCGCCGACCCGGCTGTATGGAATGCCATCGGCAAAGCCGGAACGATCGATACCAAAACGCCGCTCGAATGCACGATCCGCGATTTTTATCTCACCAATCCGATCGCGCGCGCTAGCGAAGTGATGGCCGAATGTAGCCGCATTTTCGTCAGCGGTGCGCAGCAGATGGCGGCGGAGTAGGGCGATGGGACTGATCCCGTTTTTCCAGTCGCACGGAATGCCCTTCGGATGGGCGTGGACGCTCAGCTACGGCATCTTCACGATTGTCTTCGAACTGCTGCTCGCGATATCCGTCGCCTTCTTCATCCTCGCTGACCGCAAAATCTGGGCGGCGGTGCATTTGCGCCGTGGCCCGAACGTTGTCGGTCCCTTCGGGTTGCTTCAAACCTTCGCGGACGCGTTCAAGTTTTTCTTCAAAGAAGTGATCATCCCCGCGGGCGCGAACAAGGTGTTGTTTCTGCTTGCACCGCTCATTACCGCGACGTTGGCCTTCTCGGCATGGGCCGTGATTCCGGTCAGCGCGGGATGGGTGATCTCCAATATCAATGTCGGCATTCTTTATCTTTTCGCGATTTCGTCGCTCAGCGTTTACGGCGTGATCGTCGCGGGTTGGGCATCCAATTCGAAATACCCGTTCCTCGCGGCGCTGCGTTGCGCGGCGCAGATGGTGTCTTACGAAGTTTCCATCGGCTTCGTGATTATTACCGTGCTGCTGTTTGCAGGTTCACTCAATCTTACCGCTATCGTTGAAGCGCAGCGTCACGGCTGGTTTGCCTTCACGCTTTTGTTCCCCATGTTCGTGATCTTTTTTGTTTCGGCGTTGGCCGAGACGCAGCGCCCGCCGTTCGATCTTCTGGAAGCGGAGTCGGAACTGGTCGCGGGTTTCATGACCGAGTATTCCGCGACGCCGTTCCTGCTGTTCTTCCTCGGCGAGTATATGAACGTGATCATGCTCTCCGGCATGATGGCGATCCTGTTCCTGGGTGGCTGGTTGCCGCCAACAGTCTGGCCGCTCAACCATGTGCCGGTAATCGTGAACGCGCTCAACGCGGTCCCGGGCGTGATCTGGTTCCTGTTGAAACTCTTCTTCCTGTTCTTCCTGAATTCGATGGTGAAGGCGATGGTGCCGCGCTATCGCTATGACCAGCTGATGCGTCTTGGCTGGAAAGTATTTCTGCCGCTTTCGCTGGTGTGGGTCGTGATCACCGCCGGTTGGGTTCTTTATCGCAGCGGAGGGTTCTGATGGCTTCGCTCGATCGCACTGCACGCAGCATTTTCCTTTGGGAATTCATCACGAGCTTCTTCCTTGCGATGCGCTACTTTTTCGCGCCGAAGGTGACACTGAACTATCCGTTCGAGAAAGGCCCTCTCAGCCCACGTTTCCGCGGTGAACATGCGCTGCGCCGTTATCCGAACGGGGAAGAACGCTGTATTGCGTGCAAGCTATGCGAGGCGATCTGTCCGGCGCTCGCCATCACCATTGAAGCCGAACCGCGCGCCGATGGTTCGCGCCGCACGACGCGTTACGACATCGATATGGTGAAGTGCATATATTGCGGGCTTTGCCAGGAAGCGTGCCCCGTGGACGCTATCGTCGAAGGTCCGAACTTTGAATTCGCTACCGAGACCCGCGAAGAACTGTACTACGACAAGAACCGTTTGCTCGCGAATGGCGACCGTTGGGAGCGCGAGATCGCACGCAATCTCGAACTGGATGCGCCTTACAGATGAGCTTCGCGGACATCCAGGCACGCGCACAAGCCAAAGCTGGTTACGCCGGCTCGAAGCAGCGCGCGCATTATTTCCGCGAGGCGGAGAAGGCGAAGCGTATCGCCGATCTCAAGGCTGCCGGTTATGTCGTGCCGATGTCCGAATGGCTCGGCCATAACAATGGGCCGCCGTGGGACGTCGCCGAACTATTTATTGTCTATTGTTGGGAAAAGGCGGTCGAAGCGGCATGGAAAGTGCAGCAAGAAACGGCGATCCGTCGCGCGCGTAAAGCTGCGAAGCTTGGCCTGACTTACAAGCAATACGCACTCGAAATCATGGAGCGCGGCCGCTTCCCGGATGAAGCGCTAGCCGCGCAGTTGAAGCATTGAGGGGCGAGACGTGATCCTGACGACCATCGCCTTTTATGTGTTCTCCGCAGTGCTGCTGCTGTCGGCGTTGATGGTCGTGTCGTCACGCAATCCGGTGCACTCGGTTCTGTTCCTGATTTTCTCGTTCTTCAACGCTGCGGCGTTGTTCGTTCTGCTTGGCGCGGAATTTCTCGCGATGATTTTGGTCGTCGTTTATGTGGGCGCGGTCGCGGTGCTGTTCCTGTTCGTCGTGATGATGCTCGATGTGGATTTCGCGGAGTTCAAGAAAGGCGCTTTGCAATATCTGCCGCTTGGCGGATTGATTGGCCTCGCCATGGCGGCTGAACTTATTTTGGTCGGCAGCGCGTGGGTGTTTGCGCCCGGCGCATCCGCTGCGCGCGCGCATGCAACGCCGGCTGGTATGACCAACACAGAAGCACTCGGCCACATCCTCTATACGGACTATGTCTATTACTTCCAGATCGCGGGGCTTGTGCTTCTGGTCGCAATGATCGGCGCCATTGTGCTGACGCTACGCCATCGTCCGGGCGTTCGCCGCCAGTCGATCAGCGTGCAGAACGCGCGCACGCCCGCGATGGCGATGGAATTGCACGATGTGAAGCCGGGGCAGGGAGGCGTGGCATGACCGTCGGCCTTCCAAACTATCTCGCGCTCGCCGCGATCCTTTTCACCATCGGCGTGTTCGGGATCTTCCTGAACCGCAAAAACATCATCATCATATTGATGTCGATTGAGTTGATACTTCTTGCGGTGAACATCAATTTCGTCGCGTTCTCGGCTTTTCTTGGCGATCTCGTCGGGCAGGTTTTTGCGCTGTTCGTGCTGACCGTCGCCGCCGCCGAAGCAGCCATCGGCCTCGCAATTCTGGTCGTCTATTACCGCAACCGCGGCTCCATCGCGGTTGAGGACGTCAATGTCATGAAGGGTTGAAGATGTATCCCGCCATCGTCTTCCTGCCTCTTCTGGGTTCGGTCATCGCCGGATTGT
This sequence comes from Rhizomicrobium sp., assembly GCA_035551875.1. Classification (GTDB taxonomy): domain Bacteria; phylum Pseudomonadota; class Alphaproteobacteria; order Micropepsales; family Micropepsaceae; genus Rhizomicrobium. The sequence goes on along the minus strand of DASZML010000257.1, from coordinate 1,233 downwards.
TCGGCCGCGTGATCGGCGCGCGCGCCAGCGAGCTGGTGACGACGATACTGCTGTTCGTGTCCGCCGTGCTGTCGGGCTACGCGTTCTATGACGTCGCGGTGCTGAGCCATCCAGTGATCGTCGACATCATGCCTTGGATCACGTCGGGGTCGTTCGATGCGCATTGGTCTCTGCGTGTCGATACGCTCACCGCCGTGATGCTGGTGGTGGTGACAGGCGTGTCCTCGCTCGTGCATCTCTATTCCATCGGCTACATGCACGAGGATCCGAGCCGCCCGCGCTTCTTCTCGTATCTGTCGCTCTTCACCTTCGCGATGTTGATGCTGGTGACGGCGAACAACTTCCTGCAGATGTTCTTCGGCTGGGAAGGCGTGGGCCTTGCGTCTTATCTGCTCATCGGTTTCTGGTACGAGAAGCCTTCGGCCAATGCTGCGGCGATGAAGGCGTTCATCGTCAACCGCGTGGGCGATTTCGGTTTCGCGCTCGGCATCTTCGGCGTCTTCTATATTTTCCATACACTCGACTTCGACGCGGTATTCCACGCCGCGCCATCCATGGTCGGTCACACATTCCTGTTCGCCGGGCATCAGGTGGATGTGATGACGACTCTGTGCCTGCTGCTTTTCGTTGGCGCGATGGGAAAGTCGGCACAGATCGGGCTACACACATGGTTGCCGGACGCGATGGAAGGCCCGACGCCGGTCTCCGCGCTCATCCATGCCGCCACCATGGTGACGGCGGGCGTCTTTCTGGTTTGCCGCTGCTCGCCCATGTTCCAGCTGGCGCCGCGCGCCGCCGAATTCGTCACTTTCATCGGCGCCACCACGGCGTTTTTCGCCGCCTCGGTCGGCCTGTTCCAGAATGATATCAAGCGGGTTATCGCCTATTCGACCTGTTCGCAGCTCGGCTACATGTTCGCCGCTGCCGGTGTCGCGTCCTACGACGCCGCCATGTTCCATCTCTTCACCCATGCCTTCTTCAAGGCGCTGCTGTTCCTGAGCGCGGGCGCGGTGATCCATTCCATGCATCACGAGCAGGACATGCGCAAGATGGGCGGGCTGTGGAAGGCCATCCCCTTCACCTGGGCGATGATGCTGATCGGCAATCTGGCGCTGACCGGCGTTGGGCTTCCCATTCTCGGCATCGGCACGGCGGGATTCTACTCCAAGGACGGCATCATCAACGCGACGTTCCTCTCCGGCACGCCGATGGGCGAATATGCGTTCTGGATGA
>DASZML010000256.1:0-3896 GCA_035551875.1 Rhizomicrobium sp. | reverse complement strand
TGTGCGACCGCAAGAACGGTGGCGGCACCGCCCATGTCCTTCTTCATCGTCAACATGCCGGACGACGGTTTGATATCGAGGCCGCCGGTATCGAAACAAACTCCCTTACCCACCAGGGTAAGTTTCGGCGCGTTCGCCTTGCCCCATGTGATGTCGATCAGCCGAGGCGCGCGCACGCTGGCGCGTCCCACCGCATGAATGAGCGGAAAATTCTTTTTCAGTAAATCATCACCAGCCGTGACCGCGAATTTCGCGCCGTGCTTCTTGGCCAGATCGCGCGCCGCGGCTGCGAGTTCTTCCGGTCCCATATCGTTGGATGGCGTGTTGATGAGATCGCGCGCGAGGAAGATGCCCTCCGCGATGCGTGATGGTTCTTCACCATCCGCGTCTCTCGGCAACACCAGTTTCGCGCCGCGTTTGCCGCTCTTGCGATAGCGCGCATATGCGTATTTGCCGAGCACCCATGCGAGCGCAGCAGTCTCGCCGCCGAAACCTTCCGGCACATCGCCCAGCGCATAGACGCCTTGCGGCAGGTTTTCCGAGAACTGCGCCAGCGCGAGTCTGTCGTCGCCTTTGCCCAATCCCAATACCGCGGCGGCGATGCCTTTCGGTCCCGACACCAGCGCGATCTCGTATTCCTTCGCGGAAAATCCGCTCGCTTTGAGCCAAGCCGACTCGCGTGCCGGACGTTTCGACAGCCAGCGCGGCAGGTCGGCAGCTTTCACCGCATGCAGCGGCACCGCGCCCTTTGCGCTTCTCACAAGGCTCTCATGCATGGCGCGACCTTTGAATCGAACGGCGCGCGACTTTAGAAACGGTAGTCAGCCATCGCAAGGAGCAGCCATGAGCGCGCGCTATACCCTGATCGTCGGAACGAAGGATTGGTCGAGTTGGAGCTTGCGGCCTTACATGGCGCTACGCGCGACGGGCGTGCCGTTTGTGGAAACCGTCATCCAATTGCGCCACGCCGAAAGCCCTTCAACACGCGAACAGATCTTGAAGCACTCTCCAGCCGGTCGCGTGCCGGTGCTGACGATCGAAGAAGGCGGCAAGTCCGTGACGGTGTGGGACAGCCTCGCGATCTGCGAAACGCTGGCCGAACGTCATCCTGAAGCGAAATTGTGGCCGAACGATCCATTCGTGCGCGCCGAAGCTCGCGCCTATTCTGCCGAGATGCATTCCGGATTTCCCGATGTGCGCGATCAGCTCTCGATGGACTTTGCGCGCCGCCATCCGACACCCGATTTGCGCGATGCCACCAAGGATCAGATCGCCCGCATCATCCACGCATGGACGACGGCACTGGAACGCTTCGGCAAGCACGGCGGATTTCTGTTCGGCGGATTCTCCGTGGCCGATTGCATGTACGCGCCGGTCGTGTCGCGCTTTCTCACATACGACATCGCGCTCCCGATGCTCGCGCTGGAATATGCAAAGCAAATAATGGAATTGCCGGCGATGAAGGATTGGGGCGCTGCTTCCGCAAAAGAAGTCGAAGGCGGGCTCGCCTGACCGATTCTTTCCCGACAGCGCTTGCGAAGGCGATGCATCATCCAGAGCGTTAACAGATTCTGAATCGCAGGGCGATCCAACGCATCCGAGCGACATGCTTAAGGCTTTGTTGAGAAGCCACGGCGCATCCTCACGCCGGATTTTTCCGTTGAGGATCAACGATGAACCGCCTCCTCTCGAGCGCCGCAATCATTGCGATTTGTGCAGGCCTGGCGAACTGCGCGGGTTCGGTGTCTGCGGATAACGCATCGACGCAAACCCCCGCCGCACCGCAGGTCAAACTCGACGACGAGCTCGCCAAGGCGCACGACATGCGCGTGCAGGGCAATTTCGCGGATGCCGGACGGCTGCTGGCGCAGCTGGTTCTCTTCGCACCGACAGATGGCCGCGTGGTCGGCGAATACGGCAAGCTGCTCGCGCAAGAAGGCCAGTCCAAGACCGCCATTCAGTTCCTGACGCAAGCGGTCGCATTGAACAGCGGCGATTGGACTCTCTACTCCGCATTGGGCGTTGCCTACGATCAGGTCGACGATCGCGCCAATGCAAAAGTCGCTTACGAGAAAGCGCTTGCGCTGAAACCGGGCGAAGCCACGATCCTCAACAACATCGCCGTCTCGCGCATGCTGGCCAAGGATTATGTTGGCGCGCAGCGTTATTTCGACGAAGCCAAAGCGAACGGCAGCGACAATCCAAAGATCGCGGCAAATCTCGCGATGCTGGCGCAGTTGCGCGGTGACAAGAGCCGCACGGCCGTCGCGCAAAATGCAAAACCGAAGAACGTTGTCGCGCCGGCGAAAACACACCCGCAGGCCGTGGCTTCGACCGCGCCGCAATCGCTGATGCCGAAGCCTGTCGAGGCGAAAGATATTCCGCCGCAGCAGCCCGTGGCCGTCGCCAGCATGCAGGCGAAAGAACCGCCAACGGTGATGATGCAGCAGGTTCCGAAAGATCCGCTCGCCGGTCCCGTCGCATCACACGCACCGCATAAGATCGTGACCGCCGCCAAGCCGAAAACGAAAGCGCCGGCGAAACCGTCGAAGACCACGGTCCTGGCCAATGCATCGAAGGCGAATGCGTTGATGAACCATGCGCCGGAATTGCGCGCTTCGACCGACGATCTGCGGCCGGCGACGTCGCAGCAATAGGCACGCATAAAAGAAAAGCCCCGCGAGCGGTTGCTCGCGAAGCTTTCCAGTGTTTCGCTACGCAGCAGCTCGCCGAAGACTGTCTTTCAAGCCGACACCAATCGAGCACTTTCGCTTCCACCTCCCCGGTTTGCATGCGGATTACGCTGTGGCTGTCCCGGCCTCTGACGTCCGGCGCTCATAAGCGCGATCTGCGCGGGGTCCACGCAAGAAATGGCCCCTTACCTGTCTGTTCTTGCGGTTGATCTACTTGTTCAAGGCAGTTCTCCTGGCACCACGCTCAGGAACAAATAAAGAACATTGATAGGATTATCAAGCCGGAATAAGAAAATATTTTTGACGATCTGCGTTTAGATTGGGTTACATGTAACGGGAAAAGCCTATGACCACTTCACCGGCAAAGCGCTCGGCGACTGCCAATAAGGTCCGCGTCCACCGCGCAAAGCTGCGGGCCCAAGGCCTGCGGCCGATCCAAATATGGGTGCCGGATGTGAACGATCCGAAGTTCATCGCGAAGGCTCACCGGGAATCGCTCGCGATCGCGAACAGTCCTCATGAGAAAGAAGACCAGGCGTTTATCGACTCGTTGTTCGACGAATTGTTCGAACAACTGTGAGGCGAGGCGAAATCTGGATAGCTGCTGGCGGCAGCGACTATGCAAGCAAACCACGGCCCGCAGTCATTGTTCAGGATGACAGCTTCGATGCAACTGCCTCGCTCATCGTCTGTCTTTTGACGAACGATCCGACTGAAAGTCGCCCGGCTTCCGATTGAGCCGCGCGCGATGAACGGATTGAGATCGCCATCGAAACTGATGGTGGACAAGATCGGAGCGATTCCGAAATCCAAACTGGGAAAATGTGTCGGGCGGCTAAGCGACGACGACATGGCTCTCCTGAACCGCGCGATGATGGTGTTTCTGGGCTTAGCATCGCGAAGGATGGCGTAGGGGGCGATGGCGTAATAGGTATGCTGTCGCCCATATTCCATCTACCCGCGCTTTTTATCGGGCATCTGGCGATCGGGTGATTTGCCGAGTTGTGGTTTAGCACAACGTTAAGCTGTCCGTGTAAACTTCGAGGCGGACTCACCGAACGGTGTGGGTAACATTAGATGTCTAACGATGCGCCTTACCGAGTTTTTACACCACCCGAGATTGAAGAGATTGCTGCTTACGTCAGATCTAAGAACCCGGCAATGTGGACAAGGCTTCTCGTTCTAGAAAAGGAAAATCGGAAA
>DASZML010000255.1:0-17180 GCA_035551875.1 Rhizomicrobium sp. | reverse complement strand
GATCAGCTCAGGCACCATGCCAGCACAGCCTTCTGCGCGTGCAAGCGGTTTTCCGCTTCGTCGAACACCACGCTTTGCGGGCCGTCGATCACTTCGTCGGTGACTTCCTGGCCTCTATGGGCGGGGAGGCAGTGCATGAAGAGGGCGTCTTTGCCGGCGCGGGCCATCATGCGGGTGTTGACCTGATAGGCCTTCAAAAGATTGTGGCGCTTGGTCGTGTCTTCGTCGCCCATCGAAACCCAGGTATCGGTGACGATGCAGTTGGCGTTCTTCACAGCGCTTTCCGGATCGCTGCCGAACATCACTTGCGCGCCCGCGCCTTCCGCCCATGTGCTCACGTCGTCATGCACCGCAAGCTCCTTGGGCGATGCCACGTTGAGCTTGAACTTGAAGCGCGCCGCCGCATGCACCCAGGAGGTGAGCACGTTGTTGCCGTCGCCCAGCCACGCCACCGTCGCGCCTTTGATGTGCCCACGCTTTTCTTCGAACGTCATCAGATCGGCCATGATCTGGCAGGGATGGGAATGTTTGGTGAGGCCGTTGATCACCGGCACGCTGGCGTGGCGCGCCAGATCCTGCACCATCTCGTGATCGAGCAGGCGGATCATGATCGCATCGACATAACGCGACAGCGCGCGCGCCGTGTCGGCGGTGGTTTCCTCGCGCGCCAGCTGCATGTCGTTGCCCGACATCATCATCGTCTCGCCGCCGAGCTGGCGCATGCCGACATCGAACGACACGCGCGTTCGCGTGGATTGCTTGTCGAAGATCATCGCCAGTATGCGGCCCTTGAGCGGCGCGTCGGCATCGGCGGTGCCTTTGGGCAGATGCACGCGAGCGTCCTTGCGCGCCCGCGCATCGGCAATCAGCTGCTGCAACGTCGCAGAATCGAAATCGGCGAGATCGAGAAAGTGTTTCACCATGACCTCCCCCTTGTGGGGAGGTCGAAGCGCGCAGCGCTTCGGGTGGGGGTCACTTGGCGGGGGACAGACCCCCACCCGGAATGCTTCGCATTCCGACCTCCCCACAAGGGGGAGGTCATTGAAGGGATGCTCATTCCGCCGCTCCAAACCCAAACTTGTCATGGCCCGCCGGAGTGCGGGCCACCCAGTTGAAATCTGCGCGTGCGGCGCAGAACGATCTGAGCAAACTTTTGTCATCCAATGCGGCGTCATCTGGGTGGCCCGCATTTGCGGGCCATGACAGTGGAGTGGTTTCGAGCGTCATTACTCAGCCGCTGCTTTCTTTTTCGATTCAAATTCCTTCGCGGCGTCGCTCATGATGTTCACGGCTTCGCGCACCTGATCTTCGGTGATGATGAGCGGCGGAAGAAGGCGCACCACATTGCCGCCCGCACCAACCGCCAGCATGTGATGCTTGCGCAGCGCGTCAACGAACTCGCTGTTGGTCACTTTCATCTTGAGCCCGAGCATCAGGCCTTGCCCACGCACATCCTCGAACACATCGGGATGTTCGGCGATCAAACTGCCGAGCTGCTGGCGCGCATAGTTCGCGACTTTGTTGACGTGCTCGAGAAAACCGTCGCTGAGAATTTCATCCAGCACCGCATTGCCCACCGCCATCGCCAGCGGATTGCCGCCGAACGTCGTCGCGTGGCTGCCCGCCGTCATGCCGCTTGCCGCGCGTTCGGTGGCGAGGCACGCGCCCATCGGAAAACCGCCGCCGATGCCTTTGGCAATCGCCATGATGTCCGGCGTCACGCCGCTCCATTCATGCGCGAAGAATTTTCCGGTGCGGCCGACGCCGGTTTGCACTTCGTCGAAGATCAGCAAGAGATCGTTGTCGTCGCACAGCTTGCGCAATGCGCGCAGGAATTCCGGTTCGGCAGGACGCAAGCCGCCCTCGCCCTGGATTGGTTCGATGAGCAGCGCCGCGGTTTGCGGACCGATGGCGTCTTTCAAGGCTTTCAGATCGCCGAACGGCACCTGATCGAAGCCCTGCACTTTTGGGCCGAAGCCTTCGAGATATTTCGCCTGACCGCCAGCGGCGATGGCGGCGAGCGTGCGCCCGTGGAATGCGCCTTCGAACGTGATGATGTGAAAGCGCTCTGGCTTGCCCTTCGCATATTGATAGCGCCGCGCCATCTTGATCGAGGCTTCGATCGCTTCGACGCCGGAGTTGGTGAAGAACACGGTGTCGGCGAAGGTGTTTTCGACGAGACGCTTCGCGAGCTTCTCCTGTCCGGGGATGCGATAGAGATTGGATGTGTGCCAGAGCTTGCCCGCCTGCTCGGTGATCGCGGCGACGAGTTTGGGATGCGCGTGGCCGAGCGCGTTCACCGCGATGCCCGCGCCGAAATCCAGATAGCGCTGGCCGTCTTCCGAGAAGATGTACGGCCCCTCGCCGCGCACGAACGCAACATCGGCGCGCGTGTAAGTCGGAAGAAGCGACGGATAAGCGGCCACGGCGTGTTCCTCGAAAAAGGGAGAGCGTTATCGGAGGCGCCCTTATAGGAATCAAGCAAGGCGGGCGCATGCCGGTAGCGGCGCTTGACTTGTTCACCATGCGTTCGAAGCTGGCCGATTGTCGCAACTTGTCGCGAGAAAAGCCTGCGCGCACAGCCATCTAAGGCAAAAACCTGTCTTTAGATAGTTGTTAGGCTGACGTTAAATTCCATTCCTTAAACCGGCGTTATGTCGGATCGGCTGAGATTGGAGTGGCGGTTCACCGCGCTGATCGCCCTGATTGTGGGCTCCTACGTCGCGGCCGTGGCGCTCTACGCCAACGCCCACAACGACCTTCAGGCATTGGCCATCAGCGGTCTAAATCCTCTGGTCGTTCTGGTATTCGGCAGCACGCTTGGACTTCTTCTCGGTTGCTATGTGCTGCGAAGCGCGTGGCGGGCGCGCAAGCAGAACACCGTTGCCCTGGTCTGGGCGGATGTGCGCCAAGGCGCGCTGCGCCGGGACCAGCTGATCGCTCGCCTCACCATCTTTGCCGGATGGTTCTGCATGATGCTGGCGTTTTCGCCGTTCAAATATCTGATCGGGCGCGTGCGCGGCTTTCCATTCGATCCCATGCTGTTGCGCATCGGCCATGTATTGTTTTTTGGCCATGACGGCTGGCAGATCACGCACGCCATGTTCGGTTCGCCCGTCGCGACCGCCATTTTGCAGATGGTGTATTCGGCCTGGTTCTTCATGGTCTGGCTCAGCATCATCTATTGCATCGTGCGCTCCGACGATGCGCGGTTTCGCATGCAATTCCTGCTGGCGTTCCTGCTGTGCTGGATATTGGTCGGATCGGTGGCGGCCTATTGGCTGGCGTCCGCCGGGCCCTGCTTCTACCAGCACATCTTCGGCGATGCGCATTTCGCGCCGCTGATGAATCGACTGCACATGCTCGACCAGAAAATCGCGGCGGTTGCGCCTGGCTGGCGGCTTCTGTCGATCGACGAACAGAATTGGCTTTGGAATTCTTATGCAGACTCTGCGAACGCGTTTGGGGCGGGAATTTCCGCAATGCCGTCCATGCATGTCGCGTTCGCGGCATTGATGGCGCGCGGCGGCTTCGCGATCGACCGCCGAACCGGATGGATCCTGTCGATCTCTGCGGTTCTTATCTGGATCGCCTCGATTCACCTCGGCTGGCATTACACGATCGACGGCATTGTCGGCGCGCCGATGGGTGTGGCGACCTGGTATCTCGCGGGCTGGATGCTGCGTGCGCTCGTGTTTGGCGCATCTGCGAGACCGTCGATGATTGCCGAAGGTCCGGCTGCCTGACGGCATTGGCTGCTTGACTTGTTCCCTATATGTTCTATATTGGAGAGTCCGGGTTTTGGCCGGAACGAAGCCCGCCCCGGGAGGGGGGAGGGGGTAATCCGAAACGTGACTTCAATTCGGGGAGCCCACCCGCCCCGTATTTTTTCAATTCAACGTCCCGGATCGGGTCGGAATTGGGGGGGAGGGGTCGGAAAACCGACAATCGAATGGTTCGACTCATTATTGTGGACAAGGGATTGTGGGACCCGGTCAGGTCTTGTGCGCGTTAACCAGCGGTCTACGATATCTTGTGTCTTTGGCCGAGGAGCCTCCACATGAGCTGGACTGATGAACGGGTCGACCAACTGAAAAACCTTTGGACGGAGGGTCTTTCCGCCAGCCAGATCGCGCGGGCTCTGGGCGGGGTCACGCGCAACGCCGTCATCGGCAAGGTCCATCGCCTGGGTCTCGCCGGCCGGGCAACGCCGACCAGGTCGGAGCGTCCGCGGGTGCCATCCGCGCCACGCAGCATCTCGATCCGCCAGCACATCCCAGAGCTTCCCGTCGTCGAGGAAGATCCGGTGACCCTGGAAGACGGCAGTCACGTCTCGGTGCTCGCGATCAACGATCGCATGTGCCGCTGGCCGATCGGCGATCCGAGCGAGAACGCGTTCCACTTCTGCGGCCACAAGCCGAAGACGGGATCGCCCTACTGCGAAGCGCATGCGCGCAAAGCCTATCAACCGCAAACCGCGCAACGCCGCGACCGCGGAAGAATGGCGAGCTGATCGGTCGCGAAATTTTGCAATTGCCCCCGGGCGGCCCGAACATGCCGTCCGGGGTTTTCATTTCCGGGTGCGCGATGGCGTCGATTTACGATTTTCATGCGGAAAGTCTGCGCGGCAAAGACGTTCCGCTCTCCGACTTCAAAGGCAAAGTGCTCCTCGTTGTGAACACCGCCAGCAAATGCGGATTCACCCCGCAATATGAAGGGCTGGAGAAGCTCTACGAGAAACACCACGCGCAAGGCCTGTCGATCCTCGGCTTTCCCTGCAACCAGTTCGGTGCGCAGGAACCTGGAGGCTCCGAAGAGATCGGCGCATTCTGCCAAGCAAACTACGGCGTGAGCTTTCCGATGTTCGAGAAGGTGGATGTGAACGGGCCGGCCGCGCACCCGCTCTACAAATTTCTCACCCGCGAGAAGCGCGGGATACTGGGCACGGCGAACATCAAGTGGAATTTCACGAAATTCCTGATCGACCGCGCCGGCAAGATCGTCGCGCGATACTCGCCGCTCACCAAACCGGAAAGTCTCGAAGCGCCGGTGTCGAAACTGCTCTAAGCGGCAAACATGTCATCGAGCGAGTACCCGGCCGAGCGCACCGTGCGGATCGGATCGCGAACGCCTTCGATGTTGAGCGCCTTACGCAGCCGTCCGACATGCACGTCCACCGTGCGGGCTTCGACATAAATGTCAGACCCCCACACCGCATCTAGCAATTGCTCACGCGAGAACACGCGGCCCGGATGCTGGATCAGATGATCAAGCAGCTTGAACTCGGTGGGACCGAGATGGATATCCTTGCCACTACGGCGAACGCGGTGCGCGGCGCGATCCATCTCGATATCGCCGATGCGGACCGTATCGCCAGCCAGCGCCGGGCGAACGCGCCTAACGACGGCACGAAGCCGCGCCAGCAATTCCGTCGTCGAGAACGGCTTGGTGATGTAGTCATCGGCGCCAGTATCGAGGCCGCGTATGCGATCGGTTTCCTCGCCGCGCGCGGTGAGCATGATGATCGGCACGTTGCGCGTTTCCTGGCGCCCGCGCAGGCGGCGGCAGACTTCAATGCCGGACAGTTGCGGCATCATCCAGTCGAGAAGCACGACATCGAGCTTCTCCTCACTGGCTATCAGCAAAGCTTCTTCGCCATCATGCGCTTCGAGCACGCGATAGCCTTCGCGCTCCAGATTGTAACGCAGCAACGTGATCAGTGCGCCTTCGTCTTCGGCGACAAGAACGGTGGGCTTGAGGCTCATGAGCTCTTCCGCTCAAAGGGGATGGTCGTCGAGCTGGTCGTATCGAACTTCGGGCGATCCATCGCCAGATGGTTTCCCGTGACCATGTGGTAGACGACTTCCGCGATGTTGGTCGCGTGATCGCCGGTGCGTTCGATGTTCTTCGCGACGAATAAAAGATGCGTGCAGATCCCAATCGTGCGGGGATCTTCCATCATGTAAGTAAGAAGCTCGCGGAACAGGCTGTTGTAGAGCTCGTCGATCTCGCCGTCGTTGCGCCACACTGTTTGCGCGCCAGTCGCATCGCGATCGGAGTACGCGTCCAGCACAAGCTTCAACTGGCCGAGGGATGCGCGGCCCATGCGTGCAAGGCTTTGCGTCAAACGGATCGGTGGTTCGCGATTGAGCACCAGCGCGCGCTTGGCGATGTTCTTGGCGAGATCGCCAATACGCTCCAGTTCACTCGCGATCTTGATGGCAGCCATTGTATCGCGCAAATCGACGGCCATCGGCTGGCGCAGTGCGAGCAGCCTAAGCGCCTGCGCCTCGATCGTCTGCTGCAACTCGTCGATGCGCGGATCGCCGGCGATTACGCCTTCAGCAAGCTTGGTATCGCGCTTGGCAATGGCTTCGGTGGCATCGGCCAGGTGCGCTTCGGCAAGGCCGCCCATCTGCGCGAGAGCACTCGCGAGGGATTCCAGGCCTTCGCCCAAGGCTTTGACTGTGTGATCTGTCATCTTTTCGTTGCTCATAGCCACCGCCGCGTTCGCGCCGGTCTCTGCCTAGCGGTTGATCGGCAAGGCTTTATGACAGTTTTATAACAGTTCTGTGACAGTGGCACCTTTCTCCCTTGCAGGCAGGAAGACCGTAAACGTGCTGCCTTCTCCGACCTCGCTCTCGATCTGAAGGCGGCCCTGATGCCGCGCGATGATGTGTTTGACGATGGCGAGCCCTAGACCGGTGCCGCCGCGCTCGCGGCTGCGTTTCACATCGACGCGATAGAAGCGCTCCGTCAGCCGCGGGATGGCTTCACGAGCGACGCCTTCGCCATCGTCGCGGATACGTATGGCGATCATCGATTCGGCTTGGCCCCGGCCCGGGGCGGGCGAAGCTGCGGGTTCGATGTCGATCCAGACATGCCCGCCGCGCTTTCCATACTTGATCGCGTTGTGGATCAGATTCTGGAATAGCTGCATGAGTTCGTCACGTTCGCCAACCACGAGCGGAACGGGCGCGGTATTCTCGACTGTTACAGTCACACCATCCGCCTCGGCGAGCGGCCCGAGAATGGCGGCCGCATCGCGCACCACGCTCGTGACGTCGGCTTGCCCCGCGGGGGGTACATGTTCGTTCAATTCGATCCGCGTGAGCGAAAGAAGATCTTCGATCAGCCGGCGCATACGGCCCGCTTCGACGCTCATGATATGGAGGAACTTGTCTCGCGCCTCTTCGTCGTCCTTCGCATGACCACGCAGCGTGTCGATGAACCCCGAGACGGCGGCGAGCGGTGTGCGCAATTCGTGACTGGCATTGGCAATGAAGTCGGCGCGCGCCTCCTCGGCGCGTTTCACCGCCGTCAGATCGTGGAGCAGCAGTGCCGTGAGCCGCGGCGCGTCCTGCGCACGGGAGACATAGGCGCTGTAATGGCGTTCCACAGGGACATGCAGCACGAATTCGAAAGAACTCTGCTCTCCCGTTTCACTCGCGTGATCGATCGCCTGCAGCACGGCTGGCGTACGCAAGACCGCGGACACCGGCTTGTTCTCGACATCGATACCGACGAGCGCCCGCATGGCGTCATTGGCGTAGGCGACGCGCCCCCCGGATCCGAGCAACATCAGCGGATCCGGCAAGCGCTCGAACACATCGCGCGCGATCCGTGGCACGTGATGTTGACGGCCATCGATCAAAGACACGCTATCGTTGAGTTCAGGTGCATTGCCGGGAAGCAGCATGCCGAGGCAGGCAACGGCAATCGCCACAGCAACGCTCACCCATAACCCTGCCATGCCAATTGCAGCGACAAGCGCACTGCCGGCGGCAATGCCGATGGCCGCGAACCACATCGCTCGCCGGAAAGTTGTTTGATTCACGTTGCCGACCAGAAAACCCGCCACGTCAATATGCGGTCTGATGCCGGGCTGCGCCAGAGTTTTGAAAATGTCATCCGCGAGCCGGGGGTTTGACGCATTGTCGTATAGCCCCCACATTCGATGCCAGAACAGAACAAGCAGGTTCAGGGTATGGAAGCGGACGCCGGGATCGAGTCCCAGCTTGAGAGTACGCGCACCAAAGTCTTTTACGGTCTTGGCTCGATCGCGTTCGGCGTGAAAGACAATGGTTTTCAGACGATCCTTCTGCCCTTCTACAATCTTGTTCTTCACATTCCCGCGCAATTGGTGGGTCTCGCGATCGGAATCGCGCTGGTCTTCGACGCCTTTCTCGATCCCATCGTCGGCCAGGTATCCGACAATCTGCACACACGCTGGGGCCGCCGGCATCCGTTGATGTACGCGGCAGCGCTGCCGGTCGCGATCTCCTACCTTTTGCTGTGGAATCCGCCCCATTGGTCGACGGGTGCGTTGATGGTTTATCTGGTGATCGTTGCTGTGGTCGTTCGCACCTTCATCACGTTCTTCGAGATTCCGAATTCCGCGCTCGTCGCCGAACTTACCAACGACTACGACCAGCGCACGTCGTTCCTGAGCTTCCGCATCTTCTTCGGCTGGTATGGCGGGCTGGGCATGACCGTGTTGGCACTGCTCGTTTTCCTGGCGCCCACCAAGAGCCAACCCGTCGGCCAGCTCAACGCAGCCGGATACGGCCACTATGGAATGTGGTCGGCCATCGTGATGTTCGCGGCGATCATCATCTCGTCGCTCGGCACGCACCGGTTCATTCCGTATCTGCGTAAGCCCGAAGAGCGGAAGATGACGTTGCTCGAGTACGGCAGGGAGATGGTCGCGACGCTCAACAATCGCGCCTTCCTGATCCTCATGGTGGCCATTATCATTCTCACGCTCGCCACCGGCCTCGTCTTCGCGCTGAACTACTACATATCCACGTTCTTCTGGCTCCTCAGCACCCAGCAGATGGGCGTTCTGATGCTGGCCGGGTTCGTGACGGTGTTCATCGCGTTTCTGATCGGCCCCATCGCGTCGCGCATCTTCGGCAAAGTGATGGGCGCCATCGTTCTGTTTTGCACAGGTTACGTGATCAGCGTCATGCCGCTCGTGCTGGGACTGATGGGTGTGTGGCTGCATCCGGGCATGCCGAATCTCGTGTGGATACTGCTTGCCGTGGGCATGGTGTCCGGCGCGATGACCATTGGCGCTTCGATTCCGGTGACGGCGATGATCGCCGACGTGGTGGAAGACAGCGAGATCAAGACCGGACGTCGCAGCGAAGGCCTGTTCTTTGCCGGCAACAGCTTCCTTGCGAAAGCGGTGACAGGCTTGGGACTTTTCGCATCCGGCATTCTTCTCGCTGTTTCCGGATTTCCGACCGGCGCTGTCCCGGGGAAGGTCGATCCTGCCATCGTCCATCATTTCGCGGTCGTCTATCTGGTGACGATCACGGTGGTGTACGGCCTCGGCGTGATTGCGCTGGCGTTCTTCCCGATCAATCGCGAGACGCATCGGAAAAACCTGCAAACGCTCGCTGCCGAAATGGCGCAGGCGCAGGAGCCGGTGGACATGGGCGTCGAGGGCGTTCGCAAATAGCCATCGCATCACCTCCCGCTTGTGGGCAGGTCGAAATTTGCCCTTCGCAAATTTCGGGTGGGGGATTTTCGCGCCACCATGACCCCCACCCGAAGTTCGCTTTGCGAATTGTCGGCCTCCCAACACGGGGGAGGCGATTGTCTTACTTTGAGCAACAGCGCGCGCGTTTCGCGTTTCCAGGAGGCGATTTCTTTGCGCAGCGCTTTCGCCCCGTTGGTGTAGAGCCCGTTCTTGAAGCGGTTGCGATTGCCTTTTGGCGCTCCCCGCTTGCGACGCGTCTCAACATCTTGTGGCTCACCGCTCACAGGGCCATTTGAAGTCACGTTTCGAATTACCCCCTCCCCCGTCCCCGGTAGGCCACCTCGATTGCCTGTTCGCTGCGCGAGATCTGGCCGCGCAACTGGCTCACGACCTTGCCGACACTGGCGCTGGCGCGAAGCATCGTCGCCATCCGGTCCATGAAGCTCATGCAGACATGCGGATCGGTGTCATTGTGCGAAACATAGCCCGCGATGTACTCGACAAGTTTGGCGCTGGTTTGCATCTGATTTTCGAGCAGCCGCGCGGCCACGCTATCGGCGGATGCGACGGGCGCCACGTCATTCGCAGGCGCCGGGATCGGCATGGTTCTTTTCGCGCGAAACGCTTCAAGCCAGACTTTTTGCCAGCTTTCGGCGTCGTCTTCGCTGAGATCGTCCGGTGGGTTCATGTCCATAAGCTCGGAAATCTCTTTGTTTTCAAGTTCCTTGGCCCAATCGTGGGCATTCTCAATCGTCATGGTTTTCCTTTCTTGACGATGGAACAGAATAGGAACATATCAGTCCTGTGTCAAGGACAATATTCTCCGCCTTTTCCGTAGAGCGCCGTCTCCGCCGCGATTTTCGACGCTGGGACCTGTTAACGACTGCCGGATAAACTCGCCCAATGCCGACCGAGAAACGCCGCACCAACATTCTGAAGAAGACAACCGGCTATCGGGACATTTTCGCGCCCGACAATCGCCGGAAGGCGCCGCTCATCATGGTCGATTGCACGAGTGTTACGTGGCCGCCCGGTTGGTCGCAGGCGGACGCCGATCAGTGGCGAAAATTGAACAATCTGACGAAGCCGAAATAATTCGATCGGATTCGTCGTGAAGCCAATCGGTTCGGCGAGATTACCTGCCGGCGCTGCATCTATCCCTTCGGGAAGAGACGGTAATTGAGTATCCTCAGCATAGGGCTGGGGCAAAACATATGACTGACACCAACATCACACGTCGCGCACTCGCGCCGCTCGCGGCCGGTGCGGCGGTTGCCGTGACCGCAGCGTGCAGCCCCGATGTTCCGCGCGAGCCGCTGTCGCGGCAATTTCCGAAAGATTTCAAATGGGGCGTGGCGACATCCGCGCCGCAAATCGAAGGCGCGACGGATGTGGACGGGCGCGGCCCCAGCATCTGGGATGTGTTCGCGAAGAAACCGGGCAACATCGTCGATCATTCCGACATGTCGTATGGCGCGGACAGTTATCGCCGGTATCAGGACGATGTCGCGTTGATCGCAGGCGCGAACCTCAAGGCCTATCGCTATTCCATTTCGTGGTCGCGCGTGATGCCCGATGGCGCGGGCGCGGTGAACGACAAAGGTCTCGACTACTACAAGCGCTTGGCGGATGCGTTGCATCGCTCCGGCATCGAGCCTTACGCCACGCTGTTTCACTGGGACTTGCCGCAAGCGCTGCAGGAGAAAGGCGGCTGGGGCCATCGCGATACGGCGTATCGTCTCGCCGATTATGCCGCCGTTGTCGCCGACAAGCTCGGCGATGTCATTCCCAATTTCATCATTCTCAACGAAGCGGCGGTGAACACGATCGAAGGCCATGTGCTTGGGCTCAGCGCGCCGGGCCTCAAAGGCGGCGATCTGCTCGGCCCCGTCACGCATCATCAGAATTTGGGACAAGGGCTTTCGATCAGGGCGATCCGCGCGCGGCGGCCATCCGCGAAAATCGGCACGACGATGGCGCTGATGCCGGTGCGCGCGGAAGGCCCGTGGTGGCACATGCGCAATCTGTTGCCGGCCTATGCGTTCGACGCTGTGTGGAACAAGGCGCATCTGGATCCGCTGTTCCTCGGATCGTATCCCTATGTGTTCGAGAGCTTCGTGAAGTCCGTCGTGAAAGACGGCGACATGGCGATCACCAAACAGCCGGTGGATTTTCTCGGCGTGAATTACTATTCGCCGGCCTACATCAAATACGACAGCACCAATCCAAGTTCGATCGGTCAAGGCGAGCCACCGCCCGGCGTTCCGCTGGATGTCTATGGCCGCGAGATCGACGAGACCGGCATCGGCGAAAACCTGGCGCGCGTTCGCAACGATTACGGCAATCCGCCGGTCATCATCACCGAGAACGGTTGTTCCGATCCCTTCAGCACCGGCCCCGCGCTGATCGACGATCCCTTCCGCATCGATTATCTGCGCCGCCACATCGGCGTGGTGAAAGCGGAGATGGAGAAAGGCTCGCCGGTGCACGGCTTCTTCGTCTGGTCCATCCTCGACAATTGGGAATGGGATCTGGGCTACACCGCGAAATTCGGCATGGTCGCGATGGATCGCAAGACCGGCGTGCGCACGCCGAAGAAATCCTACGCCTGGTTCGCGGAGCTTGCGAAGACGGGATTGCTGAAGAGCGGGTGAGGCGGGCCACTGCTTCTCCGCATAGGCTCTCTTATTCTCCCTCGCCTCCTTCAGGAGGAGAGGGCCGGGGTGAGGAGGCACGCTTCCAGCCGTCAAACACCGCTGTCATCCCCGGCGAGGCGCGCTTGGCGCGCCGAGGGAACGCCGAAGATGACAGTTGTACTACTGCTTCTCCGCGAAAATCTTCTTCAATTCCGTCTTGAGGATTTTGCCGTTGGCGTTGCGCGGCAGCGTCTCGGGCCAGAACACGACTTTCACCGGCACCTTGAAGGCTGCGAGCTTGCCGGCGACGAACTGGCGGAGTTCGTCTTGCGTCGTGTGCATGCCGTGTTTCAGATGCACGACGGCGCCCGGCTCTTCGCCCAACGTCTTGTGCGGCACCGCCACGATGGCGGCGTCCATCACGGCGGGGTGCTCGTAGAGTACGTTCTCGACTTCCACGCAGTAGATGTTCTCGCCGCCGCGGATGAGCATGTCCTTGGCGCGGTCGATGATGAAAACGAAGCCTTCTTCGTCGATGCGCGCCAGATCGCCGGTCTTCACCCAACCGTCCACGAACGTTGCGGCGGTGGCTTCGGGCTTGTTCCAATAGCCTTTCACGATGTTGGGACCGCGCGCCCAAAGCTCACCGACTTCGCCAAGCGGCAATTCGCGCGTGCCTTCGAGGTTCATGATCTTGATGTCGCAAACCGCGACGGCGGGACCGGCGCTGTCGGGGCGGTTCTCATAATCTTCCGCGCTGTTCGACGTGCAGGTGGCGGATGTTTCCGTCATCCCCCAACCGTTGCCGGCCAGGGATTTCGGAAATGTCTCGACAATCTTGCGCACCAGCTCCGGCGCCGACGGCGCGCCGCCATAGGACACGCTCTCCAGCGAAGACAAATCATACTTGTCGCGATTGGGATGTTCGATCAGCTGCCACGCAATGGTCGGCACGCCGCCGGCCAGCGCGATCTTCTCGCGCTCAATCAACTGCATCGCGCCTTCCGGATCCCATTTGCGCATCAGCACGATCTTGCCGCCGCCGGCGACGGTCGGATTCATGATCGCAAAGCATCCCGTTGCGTGGAAGAACGGCACCGAAAGCAGCATGGGCCGCTGCGGATCGTTCGGATTGGCGACCGGCGGCGTCTCGCCACGGCGCAGATAATTTCGCGCGTTCACACTCGCCGACGCCATGATGTTGGAGAGCATGGCGCGATGCGTGCCGAGCGCGCCTTTCGGTTTGCCCGTCGTGCCCGACGTATAAAGGATCGTCGCGTCATCATCCGGGCCAATCTGCACGTCGGGCAGCGGCGCATCGGGCAGCTTGCCCCAATCGTTCGCTTTACCGATGACGTCTTCGAGATGCTTGACGATGGGGTTGGGCAATTCGTCCGGATAGCGCGAAACATAAATGCGCTTCAGTTCCGGGCAATTCACCAAATGCTCGCTGATACGTTCGAGACGCTCGGCATCGACGAACGCCACTTTCGTGCCGCTGTCGACGAGGCCGTATTCCAGTTCCGGTCCCGTCCACCACGCGTTGAGCGGCGTGACGATCGCGCCGACGATTTCCGCGCCGTAGAAGATCGCGGGCCATTCGGGAATGTTGCGCATGATGAGCGCAACGCGATCGCCCTTCTTCACACCTTGCTTGATGAGCTCGTTCGCAATGGCGACGGAGGCACGATAGAAATTCTCGAACGTCACGCGCTCATCTTCGTAGACGAGAAATTCCTTGTGGCCATGCGCGGCGCGCGCGGCGACAAGAAGCTCGCGGATGGTCGGCGGTAGATTCTTCCAAACGCGCGTTTTGATGCCGCCGATGATGGCTTCGTCCATCTCCAGCGGTGTGCCGGGGGCGGTTAGCAGAGCATGGGCCTCGGCGATCGACATGGCCGGCCAGCCGGGTTTGGATACGAAATTCGGGTTCGACATAGGCGCTTCCGATGCTTTTCTACGAATAGCTGTGACCCGGAACCCTAGCAGACCTCAGGGCCATATCGGCAAGCAGCGCGGGGAACGTCGATGCCGCACCGCCGTTTCTTTCCTGCCGAACAAGGAAAGAACCATGGCCAGCAAGAAGAATCCGGAAGCGACCGCCCAATCGCATCGCAAGCTCCAAAAGCAAACCGAACGGTCGGAGAAGAAACAGCCGTCCAAGAAGGACGAAAAGAAGGCCATGCAGGCTGGCGCGCGGCAATATCCGGAGCCGCCGATGCCCAAGCAGCATCAGCCCAAACCGGGTGAGGAGCACAAGCTCGATCCGAAACCGATGTTCGATGCACCCTTCTACAAGGGCTCCGGCAAACTGGCTGGCAAAGTCGCGATCATCACCGGCGCCGACAGCGGCATCGGCCGCGCCGTCGCGGTGTTCTTCGCGCGCGAAGGCGCGGACGTGGCCGTCGTCTATCTCGATGAAGACAAGGATGCCGCGGTCACCAGGAAAGCGGTCGAAGCGGAAAACAAGCGCTGCCTGTTGCTGTCCGGCGATGTCACCGATCGCAAATTCTGCAAGAAGGCTATCGAGAAAACGGTGAAGGAATTTGGCCGGCTCGATATCCTTGTGAACAATGCCGCGTTCCAACTGCACGCGAAGGATTTCGAAGATCTCACCGAAGAGCATTTCGACAAGACGCTGAAGACCAACCTCTACGGTTATTTCCACATGGCACAGGAAGCGGTGCCGCATTTGCCCTATGGCGGAGCCATCGTGAACACCGGCTCGGTCACCGGTATCATGGGCAACAAGGATCTGCTCGATTACTCGATGACCAAAGGCGGCATCCACGCTTTCACGCGTTCGCTCGCCACCAACCTCGTCCCCAAGGGCATTCGCGTGAACTGCGTGGCGCCGGGACCGGTATGGACACCGCTCAATCCGGCGGACAAGGAAGCCGAGGACGTTACCGAATTCGGTTCGAAGACGCCGATGAAGCGGCCCGCGCAGCCCGAAGAGATCGCCCCGGCATATGTCTTTTTAGCTTCGGACCAATGTTCGAGTTACATCACCGGCGAAATCTTGCCGATCATCGGCGGCTATAGCGGCGGCTAGGATTTGCGCCGCGCTTCGCGGAACGAGAGCAGCTTGTTCTCCATCTCGTCCCATAATGCCAGCCGCGCGCACTTGATGCTCTGCCACAACGACACGCGCGAGACACTGGCCAGCGGCGCCTGATCGCGCAACACCTGCGGCAGCCGGTAATATGGAATGCGCGCATGAAGATGATGGACGTGGTGGATGCCGATATTGGCGGTGAGCCACTCGAGAACTTTGGGCAGCGCATAGTAAGAACTGCCGCGCAGCGCCGCATCGTGCACGTTCCACGCGCCATCGGTCGCCCAGAACGTGTCGTCGAACTGGTGCTGAATAAAGAAAAGCCACACGCCGATGACGCCCGCGATGAATGTGATCGGCCCTTGCGTCAGCAGAAACACTTTCCAGCCGACCAGCCACATCATGCCGACAATGAGTGCCGCAGCGGCGGCGTTCGTCGCCATCGGGCTGATCCAGGCACGCCAATTCTTGATCGTTGGGCCGAGCGGCAAACGATGACGCAGGATGAACATGTAGATGGGACCTACGCCGAACAGCACCAGCGGATTGCGATAAAGCCGGTAGCGCAACTTTCCCCAGAACTCGAGCGCCCGATATTCGCGCACGGTCAGCGTATCGAGATCGCCGACGCCGCGCTTGTCGAGATTGCCGGATGTGCCGTGATGTATGTTGTGCGCGCGCTTCCACGCATCGTACGGCGTCAGCGTCAGAACGCCGATCACGCGGCCCGTCCAGTCATTCAGCGCCTTGCGCTTGAAGAATGAGCCATGGCCGCAATCGTGCTGGATCAGAAACAGGCGTACCAAAAACACGCCCGAAGGCACAGCGAGCAGCAGCGAGAGCGGCCACCAGCCGAAATGCCACGCCGCCCATGTCGCGATCCACAGCAACAGAAATGGAACCGCCGTGACGACGATTTCAAACGTGCTGCGAAAAACGCTCGGATTGCGGTAGCGGCTGAGGATGCCGATCCACTCCGCGGCGGATGGCTCACCGTTCTTATTATTTGACACGTACGCCCTTCAACAAAGGAAAACGCCCCGGCGCGCTTTCTATACGGGTTCGCGTCCAAAAAAAAGCGCCGCACGCCGAGTTGAATAAGATTGTCTCACCGGCTTATTGCGATTTGCCAATAGTGGCAGGGGGCGCTGCGCTTTGCCGCCGTTTGCGGGCAATTCTGGAGACAAAGACATCTTTTCAAATCCCGTCCATCGGTTAGGGTCGGCAGCAGAAAGTTATCAAAACACGAGGAACGTCATGGCCAAAGTACGCGGTGGCATGTCTGTCGAACGGCTCAAAACCGTCGATCGCGTGATGAAGGAGCGCTACGTCGATACGGGCGTACTGCCCGGCATCCTCACGCAAGTGTGCCGCAAGGGCGAGATCGTCCACACCGGCATGAGCGGCGTGATGGATATCGCGCGCAAAAAGCCGATGCGCGAGGATGCACTCTTCCGCATCTATTCCATGACCAAGCCGATCACCGCGGTCGCGCTGATGATGCTGGCGGAAGAAGGCAAAATCGGCCTTGAAGACGACGTGCACACGCATATTCCGTCGTGGAAAGACCTGCGCGTCTATGCGAGCGGCGTGCCCAGCCTCGTCATGAACACGTCCGGTCAGTTCATCACCTTGCCGGTGACGCGACGCATGAAAGTCGTCGATCTCGTCACGCACACATCGGGACTCACGTACGGCTTCATGATG
This sequence comes from Rhizomicrobium sp., assembly GCA_035551875.1. Lineage (GTDB taxonomy): Bacteria > Pseudomonadota > Alphaproteobacteria > Micropepsales > Micropepsaceae > Rhizomicrobium. Next base: position 292 of record DASZML010000255.1, on the reverse strand, counting down.
CGCACCGCGGTGGATCAGGAATATCGCCGCGTAAAGCTCGGCGACTTCCAGACGCCGGGTGGACTGGAAGGCTTCATCGAGCAACTTGCGAAAATCCCGCTCGATTTCTCACCGGGCGATCACTGGAACTACTCCGTGTCGATCGATGTGATGGGTTATCTCGTGCAGAAACTCTCCGGCATGAGTTTCGGCGATTTTCTGCGCACACGTCTGTTCGAACCGCTCGGCATGAAGGACACCGCGTTCTGGGTCGCGCAAGACAAGATCGAGCGCTTCGCATCCTGCTACATGC